>DATFDU010000445.1:0-10517 GCA_035251915.1 Dongiaceae bacterium
GGCCACGAGGAGCGCGAGAGCGGTTTCCGCGGCGTCATACGGCGGCGATTTCCGAATTGCGAGGTGGTGGCGACGGTCGAAAGCCAGGAGCAGCAGGAGCGCACCGAGAAGCTGACGCGCGACACCTGCAAGCGCTTCCCCAACCTGCGCGGCATCTACAACATCTCGGTCGGCAGCCGCGGCATCGCGAGCGCGTTGAAGGCGCTGGGCAAGGGCGGCGACGTGGTGCTGATCAGCCACGAGTTGACCGAGGTCCATCGCGAGCTGCTGACCGACGGGATGATGGACGCCGTGCTCGATCAGAACCCGCAGGTTGAAGCATTGCGCGCCGTGCAGCTGCTGCTGCACTACAATCGCCGCGTCCCCGACAGCGAGGTCCAGCTGGAGACGCCGGTCACGATCTACCTGCGGGAGAACCTGCCGCAGGGGTGAGAGAGACCACCGCACCTTCTGAATTAAGTCGGTGCAACTCTCACTGTCACCCCGGCCAAGCGCAGCGCGAGCCGGGACCCATGCGGTCCGTCAGCAGCGCGGCTATGTCCTATGGGTCCCGGCTCTGCGCCGCTGCGCGGCTTGGCCGGGACGACAGTTTTTGTGGATGTTACGCCGCCAGCTTCAGCTTCGCCCCCGCGCACAGTTGCGCCAGGTGGGCGCGGCCCAGCGCGGCGTAGCTGGCGGGGTGGGCGACGCGGGGGTCCTGTTCGGCTTCCTGCACCAGCCAGCCGCTGTATCTGGCCTTGGCCAGCACGTCGAAAACGCTCTTGAAATCGACCAGGCCATCGCCGGGCGCGGTGAAGATGCCGCACAGCACGGCCTCGGAGAAGCTGACATCGCGCTGCCGGCAGGCGGCTAGCGCATAGCGGCGGATGTCCTTGCAATGCACGTGCTTGATGCGGCCGGCGTATTTCCTGGCGACGGCGATCGGGTCGCCGCCGGCGAAGGTCATGTGGCCGGTATCGAGCAAGAGGCCGACCGCCTCGCCGCTGTTCTCCAGCAGGCGGTCCACGTCTTGCTGGGATTCCACCACCGTGCCCATGTGATGATGGACCGCCATCTGCACGCCCTCGTCGCGCATGTAGGCGGCGACGTCGCTGAAGCGGCTGCCGAGGCGTTTCCATTCGGCGGCGCCTTTCACGGTGGGACGCCGGCTGATCGGCGCGCCGACCTGGTTGATGATCTCGCCCGTGGTCTCCGCAAACACCATGACCTCGGCGCCGAGCGACTTGAGCAGCATAAGGTGCGGCTTCATGGCGGCGATCTCCGCCTTGGCGTCCCGCTCCAGCAGGTTGGCGGAGTACCAGCCGGAGACCAGCTTCAGACCGTGCCGCTTCAGGATCGGCGCCAGCGCCTTGGGCGCCCGCGGGAACTTGCGGCCCAGCTCGACGCCGGAGAAGCCCGCTTCCCTGGCTTCCTTGAGGCAGGTGTCGAGGGAGATGAAATCACCCAGCCAGGGCATGCAGTCATTGGTCCAGCCGATCGGGTTGATGCCGAGACGTACGCTCATGAAACAGTCCTTGTTATTGCAGAGTTGCGCCGCCCCGGCTCATGGCCGCGAGCTCGGCCTCGAGATCCACCAACTCCTTGCCGCCCGCCATCATTTCCAGCACGCGCTCGCGCGAGATCTCGCCCTTGGCGAAGGTGCCGAGAGAACGGCCGCGGTTGAGCAGAGTGATGGTGTCGGCGACCGGGAAGGCGTGATGCACATTGTGGGTGATGAAGATGACGCCGAGGCCGCGCGTCCGCGCCTTCACGATCAGGCGCAGCACCACCGCCGCCTGGTGCACGCCGAGCGCGGAGGTCGGTTCGTCCAGGATCAGCACCTTGGCGCCGAAATAGACCGCGCGCGCGATCGCCAGGGACTGCCGCTCGCCGCCCGAGAGGGTGCCGACCGGCTGGCCGGGATCGCGGATGTCGATGCCCATGCGGGCCATTTCCTCGCGCGTCACGCGCTCGATCATCGGCCAGTCCATGCGCTTGAACGGACCCCAGCCGACCTGCGGCTCGCGCCCGGCGAAGAAATTGCGCGCGACGCTCATCAGCGGCACAGTCGCGAGGTCCTGGTAGACGGTGGCGATGCCGCGATTCAGCGCATCGCGCGGCGAGGCGAAGTGCACCGGCTGGTCCTGCAGCCGGATCTCGCCCTTGGTGGCCCCATGCACGCCGGAGAGGATCTTGATCAGCGTCGACTTGCCGGCGCCGTTGTCGCCCAGCAGACAGTGCACCTCGCCCGCCTGCACTGCGAAGGAGACGCCGTTGAGCGCGATCACCGTGCCGAAATACTTGCTGACATCACGCAGTTCGATCAAAGGCGCCATCAGCGGGTCTCCTGCGCCTTCTTGCGGATGTAGTTGTTGAACAGCACCGCGGCCAGCAGCATCGCGCCCATGAAGGCCTTGAACCAGTCGGTGTCGATGCCGGTGTAGAAGATGCCCATCTGCACGATGCCGAAGATCAGCGCGCCGAACATCGCGCCGACCGCCGAACCGTAGCCGCCGGTCAGCAGCGTGCCGCCGATCACCACCGCGATGATGGCCTCGAACTCCTTCTGCAGGCCGCGCGACGTGTCGGCCGAGCCCACGCTCAGCACCTGGATCGCGGCGAACAGGGTGGCGGCGCAGGCCGACAGGATGAACAGGCGGATCTTCACCTTGGCGACCGGCACGCCGAGATTGCGCGCCGCATTGGCGTCGCCGCCGACCGTAAAGATCCAGTTGCCGAACCGCGTCTTGAGCAGGATCCAGGTCGCGACCGCGGTCAGGCCCAGCCACCACAGGATCGAGACTGGGATACCCTGCACGGTCGGAAGACCGTCCGGACGTTTCTCGATCAGGCCGATGTCGGCGAGCCACACCAGGACGCTGCCGCCGAACTGGCCGCTGAACAAAGGCGCCAGCCAGTCGCCCTCGGTCAGTTCCTTGATGCCGGGAATCTGGGTGCGGCCGGTGATGAGGCGCGTCAGTCCGAGCGTGATGCCGCGCAGGATGAACAGCGAGGCCAGCGTGACGATGAAGGATGGCAATCCGGTCTTGACCACCAGCCAGCCATTGAGATAGCCGACGATGATGGCCGATACGAATGCAACGAGGATCGAGAGCCAGATCGGACAGCTATATTGCGTCGACAGGATCGCGATGATGACGCCGGCGAAGGCGATCATCGAGCCAAGCGACAGGTCGAACTCGCCACCGATCATCAGCAGCGCCACGGCGACGGCGAGGATGCCGAGCTGGGCCGAGACTTCGAGGAAGTTGACCACGCCGCGCGCGCTGAACAGGCCGCTGTCGCCGGCGAACACCAGGAAGAACAGCAGGACGAGGACGCAGCCGGCCGCCGAGCCCAGCTCCGGCCGCCGCATGGCCTGGCGCGCGAAGCCGATCTCGCGCACGCGCTCGTCGCGACCCTTGCCCTGGCGTTGCTCGCTAACCGCCATCAGCGGTGGCCCCTCATGCGGCTCGGTCATGATACAGCAAAAGAACGCCGGGGCCGACCCTGTGGAGCGGCCGGCCCCGGCGCCGCGCGAGCCTTATCGGACGCCCTGCTTGGCAAGCTCGATGACGGACCCGGCTTCCGCCTTGCCCACGAAACCGGGGCCGGTCGGATAATCGGCGATCGGCGCCAGCTTGTAGCGCTTCATCAGGTCGAACGCGACCACGGGGACGTAGCCCATCAGGTACTGCTGGGCATCGATGCCCCATTCCATCTTGCCGTCCATCACCGCCTTGAGGATGGTGGGCGACAGGTCGAAGGTGCCGGTCTTGATCTTGGCCGAAAGGCCAGCCTCCTCGATCGCGGCAAGCGCCGGGTCGGCGCCGGCCGAGCCGACCGTCAGCACGAACTCAGTGTCCGGATTGCCGGCGAGATGCGCGGCGATGCGGCCCTTCATCTCGGTCGGATCCATCACGCCCTGCAGCACCGGTACCTCGGCGCCGAGCCCGTCGGCGAAGCCGCGGCAGCGGTCGTCGAGGCTGACGTTGCCGACCTCGTGATTGACGCACACGGCCTTGGAGAGGCCGAGCGCCTTGACCTTCTGGCCGGCCGCCACGCCGGCGTCATATTCCGACTGGCCCATATAGAGCAGCGCGCCCAGCTTGCGCGACAGCTCGGAGCCGCCGGAATCGATCACGATGACGGGGATGCCGGATTTGACCGCGCTTTCGACCAGCGGGCCGATGGCACCCTCGTCGGGAATCGAGACGACCAATCCATCAGGCTTCGAGGCAATCGCCGCATCGAGCAGCTTCCTCATCGCGGGCATGTCGAAGGTCTCGGGCGCGAGATACTCGGCCTTGACCTTCATGGTCTCGGCAGCGTCGTCCATCCCCTTCTTCACCACCGACCAATACTGGTCCGCCGCCTGTCCGTGGGTGACGAACACCACGCGCGTCTCGGCCCAACCAGTCCCGGCTGCCAGCACCGGCGCAATCACGCACGCGGCCGCCAGCATCATCCACTTACGCAGCAGTCTCATTCTTCCCTCCCTGTCTGGCCTCGCTCTGTTGCTCTATGGCGCGCTCGGATGCTGCGCCATGCGCGGAGTTCGTGGAGGATGTGTTTGACGGATGCTTGCAGCGATCGCGCGACGTGGGTTCGTCCGCCGATCCTGCCTCCCCCACTCTTTGTTTTTCTGACTCCCAGCCCGATCATGGTAGCCCGGTGCTTCCTGGCCGGAAGAGCGCAACTTGATGGGATTCCTTCAATCGCCGCAACGCAGCGTCAGGGGGCATCCGCCAGCACCAGATCGGCGCCTTTCTCGCCCACCATGATGGCCGGTGCATTGGTGTTGCCGGAGGTGACGGTCGGAAAGATCGACGCGTCAATGACGCGCAGGTTGCCGAGCCCGTGCACCTTCAGGCGGTGATCGACCACGTTGTCGGCGGCATCGGGTCCCATCCGGCAGGTGCTGACCGGATGAAAGACCGAATAGCTGCGCGCGCGGATGTCGGCGATGCAGGCTTCGTCGCTGTCGACCGGCGTGCCGGGCTTCAGCTCTTCGGCGATGACCGACGCCATGCTCGGCGTTTGCGCCAGCCGCCGCAGGAAGCGCGCGCCGGCCAGCAATTCCTCGACGTCGTGGTTGGTCGAGAGATAGTTGGGGTGGATCGCCGGCGCCTGGTGCGGATCGGCCGAGCGGATCTGTATGTGCCCGCGGCTGGTCGGCCGGCACGGCGAGACGCTGAGGATGAAGCCGGGAAAGGGATCGGTCCCGGTCATCTTGCGCACGCCCGGCGCGGCCTTCTCGTAGGTCAGCGGCGAGAAATAGAGCTGGATGTCCGGGCGTTGCGATTCCGGCCGCGCGCGGAAGAAGCCGCCGCCCTGGTTGACGCTGAGCGACAGCGGCCCCTTGCGCGTCAGCACATATTGCATGCCGGCCAGCAGCTTGCCCCACCACGGATACAGCGTGTTGTTGAGGGTCGGCACCTTGGCGCGGTAGACGTGGTCGAAACAGAGATGGTCCTGCAGGTTGCGTCCGACCGCGGGACTCTCGAGCACGACCTCGACACCGTTGGCACGCAGCACTTCGGCTGGTCCGACGCCGGACAGCTGCAGCAGCTGCGGCGAATTGATGGAGCCGCCGGCGAGGATGACTTCGCGGCCCGCGCGCGCTTCATGCCGATGGCCGCGCTGCTCGTACGCGATGCCGATGGCGCGCTTGCCTTCGAACAGGATGCGGGTTGCCAGAGCCTCGGTCGCGATGCGCAGGTTCGGCCGCTTTTGCGCCGGCCACAGATAGGCCCGCGACGCCGACATGCGGAAGCCGCGATGCGTGGTGATCTGATAGATGCCGACGCCTTCGATGGTCTCGCCGTTGAGATCGGCATTGAATTTGAGCCCGGCCTCCTGCCCCGCCTTCACCCAGAGGTGAGTCAGCGGATGAACCGCGCGCTCGATGGTGTCGATATGCAGCGGCCCGCCGGCGCCATGCCATGCGCCGGCGCCGAGCGCATGATCTTCCATGCGCTCGTAGAGCGGCAGCACGTCGCTCCAGCCCCAGCCCGGATTGCCCAGCGCCGCCCAGTCGCCGTAATCGCCGGCCTGGCCGCGCGAATAGACCATGGCGTTGATCGAGCTGGAGCCGCCCAGCACCTTGCCGCGCGGGAAATAGTTGGTGCGGTTGTTGAGGCCGGGGATCGGCTCCGACTGGTACATCCAGTTAACGGTCGGGTTGTAGTAGCTCTTGCCGTAGCCGATCGGCACCTGAATCCAGAAGCTGCGGTCACTCGGTCCGGCCTCCAGCAGCAGCACGCGAAAGCGGCCATTCGCGGTCAACCGATTCGCCAGCACGCATCCCGCGGAGCCGGCACCGACGATGATGTAGTCGTAGTCAGTCACGCGCACCTCGAGCCAACAAACTCCCCTTCCCCCCTTGTGGGGGAAGGTTACGAAGCCTTAGCGAACGAAGTGAGCTTAGGCGAAGTTGGATAGGGGGTGACGCCGCACGATGTTTGGAATTAGGGCGCCCACGACCTACGCCAACGTCCGCCGAATCGAGCAACGTGTTGTTGCCCTTCGCCAGCAGTCGTGCGGCGGCACCCCCCATCCCAACCTTCCCCCACAAGGGAGGAAGAGGCTCATCGTGCGTTTCCCCCATGTCTGCACACGCTGACTACGGACTTAAGCCCCGTAGCCGACGATGCCCTTCACTTCCAGGAAGTCGTGGATGCCCCAGTCGGCATATTCGCGGCCGTTGCCGGACTGCTTGTAGCCGCCGAACGGCGCGAAGGTGTCCCAGGCGGGATAGTTGATCTTCACCTGCCCGGCGCGCAGTTGCCGTGCCACCCGCCGCGCGTGCTCGATGTCCTTGGACTCGACGTTTGCCGACAACCCGTAGACCGTGTCGTTGGCGATCTCGATCGCCTGCTCCTCGCTGTCGTACGGCATGATCGCGAGCACGGGGCCGAAGATCTCCTCGCGCGCGATGGTCATGCCCGGCACCACGTCGCCGAACACCGTCGGGCGCACATAATAGCCGCGATTGAGGCCCTCCGGCCGTCCCGTGCCGCCGGTCACCAGGGTGGCGCCTTCCTTGATGCCGGATTCGATCAGCGCCTGGATCTTGTTGAACTGCGCCTCGCTGACCACCGGACCGAGCACGGTGCCATCGGCCCGCGGATCGCCGACCTTGTGCGTCTCCGCCGTGCGCTTGGCGACGCTGAGCGCCTCGGCCTGCAACTCGCGCGGCACCAGCATGCGGGTCGGGGCGTTGCAGGATTGGCCGCTGTTGTTGAAGCAGCCCTGCACACCCTTGGTCACCGACCAGGCGAGGTCGGCGCCGCGCAAAATGATGTTGGGTGACTTGCCGCCCAGCTCCTGACTGACGCGCTTCACCGTGTCGGCGGCGGCCTTGGCGACCAGGATGCCGGCGCGGGTCGAGCCGGTGAAGGACATCATGTCGATGCCCGGATGCGCCGACATCACCGCGCCGACCGAAGGGCCGTCGCCGTTGATCATGTTGTAGACGCCGGCCGGGACACCGGCCGCGTGCATCACCTCGGAGAAGATGATGCCAGTGATCGGCGCGATCTCGCTCGGCTTCAGCACCATGGTGCAGCCGGCGGCGATCGCCGGCGCCACCTTGCAGGCGATCTGGTTGAGCGGCCAGTTCCACGGCGTGATCAGGCCCACCACGCCGATGCCTTCGCGCACGACGCGCGTGCCGTTGCGCTGGTCCTCGAACGCGAACCCCTCCAGCGCCTTCAAGGTCGATTGCAGATGTGCGAGGCCGGCGGCGGCCTGGCTGTCCAGCGCCATGCCGATGGGCGCTCCCATCTCCGCGGAAACCGCCTGGGCAATATCCTGCATGCGCTCCCGGTAGCAGTCGATGATGCGCTTCAGGAGGGCGACGCGATCTGCCTTGCTGGTCCGCGAGAAGGCGGGGAACGCCGCCCGCGCCGCCGCAACCGCGCGGTCGACGTCCGCCGCCGAGCCGATGGAAATCCGGGTGAAGGGCTCCTCGGTCGCGGGATTGATGACGTCGAGCATGCGCGGGGTCGCCGGGTCCACCCAGGCGCCGTTGATGTAGAATTTCAAATGGTCTGACATGAATGCCTCTGCCTCTGGCCGAATTGTCACGAAGATTAGCGAAACTCCGCCGGGCGGGATAGCATGCGCGCCACCCGCCCCTTTCTTTTGTCTCATGGAGCCGACGCGTGAAAATCAAGAGCCTGGAAACCTTCGCCACGCCCGATGTGGGGTTCGTGCGGGTGACCGCCGAGGACGGGATGCAAGGCTGGGGCCAGGTGTCGCCCTACAATGCCGACATCACGGCCCAGGTCTTCCACCGCCAGGTGGCGCGCTGGGCGATCGGCGCCGACAGCGACGACATCGAGGCCCTGACCGATTCAATTCCTGAGCGGGAGCACAAGTTTCCCGGCTCCTACTTGATGCGCGCGCTATGCGGCCTCGATACCGCCCTGTGGGACCTCAGGGGCAAGCGCGCGGGCAAGAGCGTGTGCGAGCTGCTGGGCGGCAGGCCCCGCCCCTTCCCGGTCTACGCCTCGAGCATGAAGCGCGGCGAGATCACGCCCAAGGATGAAGCCGCGCGTTTCATCAAGCTGCGGGACGCGCATGGCTACACCGCCTTCAAGTTCCGCGTCGGCAAGGAATGCGGCCATGACGAGGACGAGTGGCCCGGCCGCACCGACGAGATCGTGCCGCTGATCCGCAAGACCCTCGGTCCCGAGGCGCGGCTGCTGGTCGACGGCAACAGCGCCTACACGCCGAAGAAGGCGATCGAGGTCGGCCGCTTCCTGGAGCATCACGGCATCTGCCATTTCGAGGAGCCCTGCCCCTACTGGGAATATCACTGGACCAAGCAGGTGACCGACGCGCTCAGCCTCGACGTCACCGGCGGTGAGCAGGATTGCGACCTCGCGCTGTGGCGCGTCGCCATCGACATGCGCGCGGTCGACGTGGTGCAGCCGGATGTGTGCTATCTCGGCGGCATCAACCGCACCCTGAAGGTGGTGGAGATGGCGAAGCAGGCCGGCCTGCCGGTCACGCCGCATTCCGCCAACCAGTCGCTGGTGACGGTGTTCACGCTGCACCTGATGGGTGCGATCGAGAATGCCGGGCCTTACGTCGAGTTCTCGATCGAGGGCGCAGACTATTACCCCTGGGATAGCGGCCTCTATGAGCCGGCCCTCGTCGCGCGCGACGGCAAGGTGCAGATTCCGGACGGCCCGGGCTGGGGCGTCGAGCTCAACCATGAGTGGCTGGACAAGGCGAGCTATCTGAGGAGCGACCAGTAGTTCGTTCCACCGCAGAACCTTCAAAGCACTTGCAACCCTTGCCGGTGCTTGCATAGTTCGTTGGATGACCGAAGCCGAAGCCATCGTTGCGGAGCTCACGTCGCTTTACGACGGCGCGGTGGAGCGCCTGAGCACTGCTCTGACCGCCTTCATCGGGACCGGCGAGCGCCCGCATCCGGATATGCGCACGAACGGCGCCTTCGCTTATCCCGAGATCCGGCTGCGCTATCGCGGCATGCGCGAGAATCATGTGCCGGCGCGCTCGTTCGGCCGGCTGAGCACCCCCGGCGAATACGCGATCAGCGTCACTCGCCCTGCGCTCTTCGCCGGCTATCTTGTCGAGCAGCTCGAGCTCCTGATCGAGGATTATGACGTCGAGGTGGAGGCGGTTCCAGGCCGCCAGGAGATTCCCTTTCCCTATGTGCTCGAGTCGGGGCACGACCTCGCGCTTGCCGACGTCAGGGCGAGCGACCTGGCGCGCTGGTTCCCCGCGACCGAGCTCGCCGATATCGGCGACGAAATCGCCGACGGCGTGCTGTCGAGCATGCCCGACGCCGTGCGCCCGCTCGCGTTGTTCGACGCGCTCAGGACCGATTTCTCGCTCGCGCGGCTGCGCCACTACACCGGCACCCCGCCCGAGCACGTCCAGCGCTTCATCCTCTTCACCAACTATCACCGCTATATCGATGAGTTCGTCCGCTGGGCATGCAGCCAGCTCGGGCCGAGCAGCCCCTACTTCGCGCTCTCGGGCGCAGACGGCGTGATGGTGATGCCAGACACCGCCGATCCCGAGCGGGTCGTCGCCGACAGCGCGTGGCGCCGGCACCAGATGCCCGCCTATCACCTGATGGCCGAGGGGCGGATGGGGATCAGCGTGGTCAATATCGGCATCGGCCCCTCCAACGCCAAGACGATTACCGACCATCTCGCGGTCCTTCGCCCCGAGGCGTGGCTCATGATCGGCCATTGCGGTGGGCTGAGGCCCAGCCAGCGGATCGGCGACTATGTGCTCGCCCACGCCTACCTGCGCGACGACCATGTCCTCGACGACATGCTGCCGCCCGAAATCCCGATCCCGCCGATCGCCGAGGTGCAGCAGGCGCTGGCGCGCGCCGCGCAGACCGTGTCGGGCGAGGATCCCGAGACATTGAAGCGCCGCCTGCGCACCGGCACGATCGTCACCACCGACGACCGCAACTGGGAGCTGCGCTATTCGAAATCGGCGCTCCGCTTCTCGCAGTCGCGCGCCGTCGCCATCGACATGGAGTC
>DATFDU010000446.1:0-9884 GCA_035251915.1 Dongiaceae bacterium
CATTGTAACCCAGAAGTGGGATCTCAGTTGTGGCGCCGCCACGTTGAGCATCATCCTCACGTATTACCTCGGCGATCCGATATCTGAGCCGGAGGTAATCGGCGAGATCCTGAAGCGGGCCGATCCCGCTCGTGTCCGCGCCCGCAAAGGCTTCTCTCTCCTTGATATGAAGAAGTTTGCGGAAACACGGGGCTATGCGGCCGAGGGCTACGCGCAGATGACTCTTGCCGATCTCACCGAATATGCGCCCGCGATCGTCCCCCTCAACTTCAACCAGGGGTTCGATCACTTCATGGTATTCCTCGGCATCCACGGTGATCGGGTCTTGCTGGCTGATCCGGCATGGGGAAATCGAACGATGCAGTTTCGGCGGTTCGAGGCCGCCTGGCGCAAGATAGCGTTCGTGGTCCGGCGCCCGGGCGGGGCCGCGCAATCGTCGCAGCTTGATGTGCGACCGGAACTGTTTGCCGTACCGAACGAGCTCGCAGTGCAGAATACGATCAGTCGGTCGGCCTTGTCTGTCCCGCTACCGAGAGTCCAATGAAGACCGGTCGGCTCCGGCTGCTACGGCCAACTATCCCTCTTCTCGCGGTGGCTCTTGGTGCCGTTTTCGATCCGCTGCGATCGGTCGCCCAGGAGCCGACCATCGAGGAACTCCAAAAGTCCCTCGAAGAGCGCGACCGAATCATCAATGACCTGGTGAAGCGCGTCGAGGCGCTGGAGCGCACGGTCTCTTCCGCGCCGAAGCCAAGCACCGAAGCAAGCAAGGCGTCGCAAGCGCCCGCGCAGCCCGAAACCGCAGTACCTCCCACAACATCGGAGGCCGAGCCGGAATCAAGACCGGAAGGACCGGCTACGTTGAGCCCTGAAGGCGAGGAACAGGCGGCGACCGCGCTGGAGCTTACGCTGGTCCAACGCGGTGCTTTGCTCCTGCCGGTTTGGGACGCGGAGATCGAGCCAAGCGTTGCTTATGAGCATGACTCTCTGGACGCGGTCGTGCTCCTTCCAGAAGGTCAGATCGGCACGAGGACGCGCAGCGGTACCCTGGATCCGGCGATAACGTTCCGACTGGGGCTGCCGTGGGAATCACAGGCTGAGATCCGGGTGCCGGGTTCCTACGCGCGGGCCGAAAGTGTGGTCAACGGCATCAGAGACGTAGACGAGAGTGTCGGTCTTGGCGACGTACAACTGACCCTGAGCCGACAGGTACTGCGGGAGGAGGGGTGGATCCCCGATCTGCTCGCCTCGGCAGTATGGCAAGCGCCAACCGGCAGCGACCCATTCGATATAGAGCCCGACGAGGTGGCGCTGGGAAGCGGATTCCATGAGATCACGGGAAGGCTGATAGCGGTCAAAACCCGGGATCCGCTGGCCTTCTTTGGATCCTTGTTCTACACGGCGACGTTGACGGACGACAAATCAATCGGACGGATCAATCCCGGCGACAAGGTGGGATTCAGCTTCGGAACCGTACTCGCGGTCAGTCCCGAGACCTCGCTCACCTTCAGCTTCAACCAGCAGTTTACCGACGAGCTATCTTTGGACGGTGCGGAGATACCAGGCACCGACCAGACGACGGCCACGCTGCAAATCGGCGCGGCGGTACTTGTCACCCCCACCACGCTCCTGAACGTGACCGCAGGAGTGGGTTTGACCGAAGACAGCCCGGATTTCCAGATCATTGTGACTGTGCCGACGCGCTTCTCTTTCTGACGCGCGATACGGGTGTGGTCCAAGGTCGCGCCGATCGAGCGAAACGGCGACAGGTCGACCGCGGTCATGAACTCCCGTGACAGCATCGTCGCAACGAGCCGGCACCATGAGGCACATCGTGTCTGGCCACGCGGCGTCTACGTCCTCAGTGAACCAGCGGACGGCCCTTGCTTCCCGCTCGCCGCCGCAGCTGGCACGCCGCGGTGATCAAGGACCTTTAAACGGCATCGCCGGGCAGCAGGCCCGGCGATGCGTTTGGTGTCGGTTCGGGAGGAAGCGCCTAGGCGCTGACGCCTTCCTTCTTGGCGCCGTTGCGGGCTTCTTCCGGGTCGCGCAGAACGTAGCCGCGGCCCCAGACCGTCTCGATGTAGTTCTCGCCGCCGGTGGCGTTGCTGAGTTTCTTGCGCAGCTTGCACACGAAGACGTCGATAATCTTCAGCTCCGGCTCGTCCATCCCGCCATAGAGATGGTTGAGGAACATCTCCTTGGTAAGGGTCGTGCCCTTGCGCAGGGAGAGTAGCTCGAGGATGCCGTATTCCTTGCCGGTCAGGTGCAGCGGCTGGCTCTCGACCTCGACCGTGCGGGTGTCGAGATTGACCGTCAGCTTGCCGGTCTTGATGACCGATTCAGAATGGCCCTTGGAGCGGCGAACGATCGCCTGGATGCGCGCCAGCAGCTCGCGGCGGTCGAACGGCTTGGTCAGGTAGTCGTCCGCGCCGAAGCCGAGACCCTTGATCTTGTTGTCGAGCTCGGAGAGTCCCGACAGGATCAGGATCGGCGTATTGACGCGCGAGGAGCGCAAGCGGCGCAGCACCTCGTAGCCATCGATGTCCGGCAGCATCAAGTCCAGGATGATGATGTCGTAATCGTAAAGCTTACCGATCTCGAGACCGTCCTCGCCCAGGTCGGTCGTGTCGACGATGTATCCTTCAGACTTAAGGATCAGTTCGATGCTTTGGGCGGTGTTGGCATCGTCTTCAACTAGCAACACTCGCATGGCCGAAACTCCCGGCGTTGGCTCCAACGTCATTAACAGAGGTTTATGTTAACCATTTATCCCCAGGAATGTAAAGCAATGACTGCGGAAAATGGCTATTTCCTTTGGGGTAGGGGTGAATTATCCACAGCTCAACCGATCGGTCTCCACCCCATCTTTCGGTGGTTAACTCATTGATGTTTCGCTGAGAATTTGTGCCCGTCCGGATCTGGCTTTAACCGGCGATTAACGACGTTTGGTTAGAGTCGCCCGCAAGAGGGTCACACCTACTTGGGCAACTTAGGCAATTTGGGGCATGGCGTACGCGCTGCCGATCGAAGACATTCTCAGCGACATTGAGAGAATCCCGGAACGACGCGTCTACGGCCGCGTCGCGGCCATCCTTGGCATGCTGGTGGAAATCGCCGGCATCGACGGCTCGCTCGCCATCGGCGCGCGCTGCGATCTGCTCGACCGGTCCAACCGGCGGATCGGGTGCGAGATCGTCGGCTTCCGCAACGGCCGTGCCCTGGCGCTGGCGTTCGGCGCGCTGGAAGGCGTCGGCCTCGGCAGCAAGGCGATCGTGGTCGAAAACGACCCGGTGGTGCGCCCGACCCAGGCCTGGCTCGGCCGCGTGATCAACGCCCTGGGCGAGCCGATCGACGGCAAGGGCCCGCTGCCCACCGGCAAGATTCCGACCCGCATCCGCAACGTGCCGCCGCCGGCGCATGCGCGCGCCCGGGTCGGCGAGAAGATCGATCTCGGCATCCGCTCCATCAACACCTTCGCGACCTGCTGCCGCGGGCAGCGTATGGGCATCTTCGCCGCCTCCGGCATCGGCAAGTCGGTGCTGCTGTCGATGATGGCGCGCTATGCCTCGCTCGATGTGAACGTGATCGGCCTGATCGGCGAGCGCGGGCGCGAGGTCCAGGAATTCATCGAGGACGAGCTCGGCCCAGACGGCCTGGCGCGCAGCGTCATCGTGGTCGCGACCTCGGACGAATCCCCGCTGATGCGCCGCCAGGCGGCGCAGATGACGCTGGCTGTCGCCGAGTATTTCCGCGACCAGGGCGAGCACGTTCTGTGCATGATGGACAGCGTCACCCGCTTCGCGATGGCGATGCGCGAGATCGGCCTGTCGGTCGGCGAGCCGCCCGCCAGCAAGGGCTATACGCCCTCGACCTTCGCCGAGCTGCCGCGCCTGCTGGAGCGCGCCGGCCCCGGCCTCACCGGCTCCGGCAGCATCACTGGCCTGTTCACCGTGCTGGTCGAAGGCGACGATCACAACGAGCCGGTCGCCGACGCGGTGCGCGGCATCCTCGACGGCCATATCGTGCTGGAGCGCAGCATCGGCGAGCGCGGCCGCTATCCTGCGGTCAACGTGCTGCGCTCGCTCTCGCGCACCATGCCGAACTGCAACACCGACGCCGAGGTCGAGATCGTGCGGCGTGCCCGTGCGCATCTCGCGGTCTACGAGGACATGGCGGAGCTGATCCGGCTCGGCGCCTACAAGAAGGGCACCGATCCGCAGGTCGACGAGGCGATCCGGCTCTATGCGCCGATCGAGAATTTCCTCGGTCAGAAGCGCACCGAGAAGACCGACCTCAAGACCGGCTACTCGCTGCTCGCCGACATCGTCGGCCTGCCGCATCCTGACGCCGAGCCCGCGGCCAAGGTCGGCAAGATCGGACCCAAGGTGATCTCATGAGCGGGCTCGATCAGCTGATGCGCCTGCAGCGCTGGACGCTGGACGAGAAGCGCCGCCAAGCGACCGATCTCGAGCTGCTGATCGAGCGCTTGCTGCAGGACATCAACAAGCTCGACGAGCAGGTCGAGCACGAAATCGAGGCCTCGCGCGCCAACCTCGAGCTGCAGCGTGCGCTACCCGGCTACCGCCAGGCCATGAAGGGCCGCCGCGAGCGGATGGACAAGTCGCTGGTCGATCTGCGCAGCGAGCTGGAAAAACTGCGCGAGCAGATCACCGAATCCTTCTCGGAGCTCAAGAAGACCGAGCAGACCGTGAAGAACCGCCAGCAGCGCCAGCGCCTCGCCGAGCGCCGCAAGGACCAGGCGATCAGCGACGAGGTCGGGCTGCAGCAGCACCGGCGCAAGGGCTAGGCAAACCGCTCAAGCGACAATCGCAACCGGAGTGCCGATCGACAAGCCGAGCGAGCGGTCGGCGCGTCCCTGATTGACCGCAATCTCCACGAGCCCGTTGGAATTCTCGTACCAGAACGCTGCGCCCACCGGCAGATCGCCGAAGGTGCGCGCGCGGTCCAGCGTGCGGCCAGCCGCTGCGAGCCGGATACCGGCAGGCAACGCGGCTGCCCGCAATCCCGTCATCGCATTGCCGTAGTGGTCGATATAGACGATCTCAGCGAGGTCGTCCGGCCAATCCGGTTTGCGATCCGAAGCATCCGCGCGCGTGCGGCCCGGCGGCGCATTGCCGCGTGCCAGCATCGCTGCCACCGGCGCGAACAGATCGCGGCCGTGGAAGCTGGCGGAGAGGCGCTCGGGCTGCCAGGTGATGTCCCAGCGCCGCACCGTGCTGGCGCGGCGCTGCACCAGCTCGAACAAACCATTGCCGGGCCCGACATACCAGCGCCCATCCGCCTCGATGATCAGCGGCGGCCGCTCGCCGCCGACGCCGGGATCGACGACGCAGAGGAAGACGGTGCCGGCGGGAAACCACGCGGCATAGGCCGCCAGCAGATAGGCCGAAGCCTTGGGATTGCCGGCCGGCGCGTCGGCGAACAGGTCGATGACGGGAACGCCCGGCGCCATTTGATGAAGCACGGCCTTCATCTGGCCGGTGTAGGGACCATGGAGGCCGAAATCGGTGAACAGCGCGATCATAGCGCAAAGCATGCCTCAGCGCGCTTGCAGGGTGCAATGATGGAGCGGGCGCGGCGCGACGTCAGTTGGTGGGTGTCGGCTGGCCCTTGCGCTCGCAGGTGTCGGGTCGCGCTGTGGCTCCGCGGAGTTCCGGCGGTACCTTGCAGTTGTCGACCCGCTGCTCGTCGGCCGCCTTGCTGCTCAGGCGCTCCTTGCCGGTCTTGACCGGAACCGAGGTCTGCCCGGAGGGAGACTGCGCGGAGGGTGCCGCGGTCGGAGCTGGTTCGTCCGCTTCGAGGGATGCGGCAAGGATTGCGGATGCCGCCAAGATCGATGCTGTGACGAGCCATTTCAGCATCAAATTAGAATCGCGCAATTGCGCGCGCAGGTCACCCCGATTCTTGCGATCTAGGCCTTGACCGAGGTCGCCGATCGCTCGATCTCCTCCAGCGGCGAGACTGGGAAGTCCTTCACCTTCTGGAAGACGAGGCCGCCGCGATAGTCGCCGAGCGACAGGGCCTCCTGGAACAGCTCGGTGATGTCGTGCCTGAACTTCTGCGGCAGGGCGATGTGGCTGCGCACCATCAGGTCGAACTGCTTCTCGCGCACCAGGCCGTCGAACTGGAACGGGCCCATGCGCGACATGTCGACCTCGACGATGAAGCGGGTGCCAGCCTTTTCGTCCTTCGCATCCTTGCGGTCCTTGCGCCGGTCGCGGCGGTAGAACAGGTTGATCTGCCGGATGGTGCCGTCATCCAGGATCGGGATGAAGCAGCAGCGCCAGTCGACGCCCGGACGGTCCTGCGCCAGGCTCGACACCTGCGCGAATTCCTGGCGCAGCTTGCGGACGCCTTCGTCGCGCGCGGTGCCGCCCGCGCGTGCCGCAACCAGGGCGCCCAGCAAAGCTTCGGCATCTCCTGTGCGCAGCGCCTGCATCGCGGCGATCAGGCCGGCGGCCAGCCTCGGCCCGGCCTGCGGCAGGCGCGCCAGCACTGCCAGCGTATCGGCGCTGCTCGCGTTTTGCCGCAGCAGCGCGATCGCATCGGTCAGGTTCGGCCAGCTGCGTGCGACCGACAGCAGCAATTGCGGCAGCGATGACGTGCTGGTGGGCAGGGCGGACGGCGTCGGCAGGACGGGCTCGACGGCCATCGACAACTCGGTGCCGACCGGCACATGCAGCGCGCCCTGCAGGATGATCGCGCCGAGCGGAGAATTGAGCACCGCGTTGCCGGATGGCGTGTAGCCGATGATGCGGCCGGCAATCATGTGCTGCGCGGTGGCCGGCGGCGTTGCGATGGAGAGCGGTTGACCAGGCGCGGAGGCAACCGCGATCAGGCGCAACCGCACTTCGGAGCCGGTGGTGAGGACGACCGGCAGCTTGAGCGCCTGGGCGAGCGCTTGCGCTGAGCCTTGCGTGCCGGGGACTACAGTGCCGCTCAGCTGCGCGGGAAGCACCTGTGCCGCCGCGCCCTTGGCGGAGGGTGCCGAGAAGAACAAGGCTTCGACCTTGGCGCGGACGTCCGCTTGCAAGGCGCTGACCAGCGCCTTGGGCAGGCTGTTCGCCTCTTGGCCCGCAGGAGCCTGCACGGGCGCATTGGGTTGCGCTCCGGTTGGCACTGGTTGACTTGGCAGGGCCGGTGACTGGGCGGCGGGCGCCGGCACTGTCGCCGACTGCCCCTGCGGCACCGCAAGCTGTGCGGCCGGCGGCGCGGGCAGCAGCGAGCGGATGAGCTGGCTGAGCGCATCGGGCGCAGCCTGGACGATCGTGCCATGCAGCACGCTGCCGACGATCGCGACCGGAGCCGGCGGCGGGTTCGCCACCGTCGAGGGCGGCGGCGCCTGGGTCTGAGGCGCGGTCGAGGATGTCGGCGCCTGCGCGCTGCCGCTGCGTGGGCCCTGGCTGCTGGCGCCGCTCGCCGGCTGGTTCTCGACGGCAAGGACGAGCACCTGCAGGCGGTCACCGGCGGATCGGACTTCGAGCGTCACCTGTGTCCCTGGTGGAATGTTGGCGGGGGTGGAGAGCTTCAGCGCGCCCTTGTCGGTCACCACCACAAGGAGCCCGTCAGGATCGCGGCCATGCACCGTGCCCTTGATGATGGCGCCGTTGTCGAGCTGCGACAGCTGGCGCGGCGGATCGGGAATGACCGCGGTCAGGACGTTGGGCGCGGGTCCGGCATTCGGCAGCCGGGGCGGCAGATTGATCGAGAACTCGCTCATTGCCGCCCGCTCATCTAGCTGGCCTGCGCCAGCTGCTGGGCGATCGCCTCGACATCGCGTGCGGCATCGCTGCCGGGATGGCGCGTCAGCAGCGGCGTCTGCGCGCGGATCGCCTCGCGCACCTTGGCATCGCGCCGCACGACGCCGAGCAGCGGCGGTGTCATCTTGAGGAACGTGTCGCAGGCCTTGGCCAGCGTCTTGTAGGTGCGCTCGCCCTCGGCCTTGCTGGCGGCGGCGTTCACCACCACCCCGACCTTGGTCTTGGCACCGTCCTGCACCAGCAGCTTGATCAGCGCATAGGCGTCGGTGAGGGAGGTCGGCTCATCGTTGGTGACGACCAGGGTGCGTTGCGCACTGGCCGCCAGATAGCGCACCGGCCGTTCGACGCCGGCGCCGAGGTCGATCAGCACGCGATCGTAGCGGCTGCTGAGCTCGGCGATGCCGCAGCCGAACGCAGCGAGGCGCGCGGTGGATAGAGTAGCCAGGCTCGCCACTCCGGAACGCCCGGCGACGATGTCGAGGCCGGTCGCGTCATGACGCTGCGCCGCCTCCGCCAGCGGCACGTTGTTGTCGAGCACGTCGGCGAGGTCGAGTTCGGGCGACAGGCCGAGCTGGATGTCGACATTGGCGAGTCCGAAGTCGCCGTCGATCAGCACCGTGCGGCGGCCGAGATTGGCGAGCGCATGGGCGAGCGTGACGGAGAGCCAGGTCTTGCCGACGCCGCCTTTGCCGGATGCCACCGCAATGGCATTGGCGATCGGCGCGGCTGCGGCCGTCGGTGCGGTGCGGCGGGTTTCCTGGACCATCATGCGATACCGGACATCGGTTTGTTGTTGGGCGATTTGCGATCGGAGATGCCGCTGGGCGCGCGCGATTCGGCGCGACTCGCCGGCAGAATTAGACGGCAGAGCTGGTCGGCGCGCAACGTGCCGAGGCCCGAAGCGATCTCCGGCGAGGTGCCGACTCCGGCGAACGCGAGCCGCCCGGCCTCCGCCGCCGCCAGGATACCGCCGTAGCGTCGCGCCACGTCGACCTTGGTGGCGACGAGCCGGGTCGCGCCGGCCTCGGCATAGCCGGCCGCAAGCTCGGCGCTTTCGAGGGCATCGCCGCCGGCGGCCATCACCAGCACGATCTCGGCGCCGGCCGCTTCCGCCAGCTCGCGCAGCTGCGCGAGGTCGCCGGTCTTCAACGGATTGGTGCCGAGGGTATCGATGAGGATCGCGCCCGTTTCATCGGCCTTGGCGACGGCCTTGCGCAGGGTCGCGGTGTCCTTGGCGCGGTAGGCGGGGATCTCCAGCGCCTTCGCGTAGGTCGCGAGCTGCTCGATCGCGCCCGCCTTGGCCAGATCGCAGGTGACGGCGGTGGCCGCCAGGCCATTGACCTTGGCGCGCGCGGCGAGCTTGGCGAGGGTTGAAGACTTGCCCGCGCCCGGCAGGCCTGCCAGCAGGATCGGCTTGTTCGGCTTGCGGTCGGTCAGGGGCTGGAAACCAAACTGCGCGCGCAGGGCTGCGGTCAGCGCCTGCTGCGGGCTGCTGCCTTCGAGATCGGCGGCCGTGGCCAGCAAACGGCCAGCCAGCGCCTGGGGCACGCCGTGATAGCGAAGCGCGCTCTCAAGCTCGTCGGAGGATTCGGCAATCACCGGGGCTGCGCCGGTCGGCACGGCTTCGGGCTCGACCGCGGCGGTCACCTTGACCTGCTTGCCCTCCTGCTCGGTCGACAGGATGACGGCATCCTCGCCGAGCGCCGTGCGCACCTGGCGCATGGCCTCACCGATCGATGGTGCGATGAAGGTGCGAAGGCGCATCGCTCAGCCTCAGATCTGGCCCAGCGTGCGGATGCGCGCACGGGCATGGATCTCGTTCTGCGACATCACGGTGGTGATGGGCCGGAACCGCTCGATGATCGAGCGCACGTAGGGCCGGATCGCCGGGCTGGTCAGCAGCACCGGGCTCTCGCCCATGATGGTATGGCGCTCGAACGCCTGGCGCACCAGCTGGATGAACTGCTGCAGCGTGGTCGGCGCCATCACCAGCTGCTTCTCCTCGCCGTCGCCGTGCAGCGCCTCGGTGAAGGCCTGCTCCCATTCGGGCGACAGGGTCAGGATCGGGATGACGCCGGTCTGGTCCGTCGAGGTGTCGCTGAT
>DATFDU010000447.1:0-2008 GCA_035251915.1 Dongiaceae bacterium
AGGTTGGTCAGCGCGCCTTCGCCGAACACCCGCCACAGGCTGGTGCGGACCAGGTTCCGATCCACAGCGACGGCCTGATTGCCAGCCCTGATCGCCTTCCAGGCGAGATAGAGCAGGTAGGCCGCGCCGGCATATTTCACCACCAGGAATGCCGTCTCCGAATGCTGCAGGATCGCCGACACGCCCAGCGCCGCCAGCACGCTATGGACGAAGCTGCCGGCGGCGATGCCGAGGCTGGCGGCGATGCCGGCGGCGCGGCCCTGGGTCGCGCTGCGGGCGATGACGTAGGTCATGTCGGCGCCCGGGGTGAGATTGAGGGCAAGGGCCGCCGCCACGAACGGCAGCAGCTGGGTCAGATCGAGCATGGCACCCCTTCCAGGTGGGTTGGTTGACCCCCTCGGGGCCGATGTGCTGAATAGCCCAGCCGAAAGGGCGGGAAAAGATGGCCCCGGGGAAAAATGGCCGATAAACGCGTCTATTTGTTCGACAGCACGCTGCGCGACGGCGCCCAAACCCAGGGCGTCGATTTCAGCGCAGACGACAAGGCGGCCATTGCCCTGGCGCTGGACCGGATCGGCATCGACTATGTCGAGGGCGGCTGGCCGGGCGCCAACCCGACCGACGACGCCTTCTTTTCCCAGCCGCCGACCCTGAAGCGGGCAAAGCTGGTGGCGTTCGGCATGACCCGGCGCCCGGGCCGCAGCGCCGCCAACGACCCCGGCCTCAACGCCCTGCTGAATGCCAAGGTTGAGGCGGTGTGCATGGTCGGCAAGGCGTGGGACTTCCACGTCGACGTCGCGCTCGGCATCACCAAGGACGAGAACCTCGAGATGATCGCCGAGAGCATCATCCATGCGAAGACGCGCATGGCCGAGGTCATGTTCGACGCCGAGCATTTCTTCGACGGCTACAAGGCCGATCCCGCCTTTGCCCTGCAATGCATCGAGGCGGCCTACACCGCGGGCGCGCGCTGGATCGTGCTGTGCGACACCAACGGCGGCACCCTGCCGCACGAGATCGAGCGCATCGTCAGCGCAGCGACCAACAAGGTGCCTGGCAGCCATCTCGGCATCCATTGCCACAACGACACCGAGAATGCGGTGGCCAATTCGCTGGCCGCGGTGCGCGCCGGCGTGCGGCAGGTGCAGGGCACGCTGAACGGCCTCGGCGAGCGCTGCGGCAACGCCAACCTGGTGTCGCTGATCCCGAGCCTGATGCTGAAGACCGATTTCGAGGTCGGCCTCAGCGACAAGGACCTCGGCCAGCTGACGCATGTCTCGCGCCTGCTGGACGAACGGCTGAACCGCGCGCCCAGCCGCCACGCCGCCTATGTCGGCGACAGCGCCTTCGCCCACAAGGGCGGGCTGCACGTCTCGGCGGTGGAGAAGGACCCGCGCACCTACGAGCATATCGAGCCCGCGAAGGTCGGCAACCGCCGCCACATCGTGGTCTCCGACCAGTCGGGCCGCGCCAACATCCTGGCGCGCTTCCGCGAGATCGGGCTCGAGGTCGACGCCAGCGATCCCAAGGTCGCGAGCCTGGTCGAGCAGGTGAAGGCGCGCGAGTTCGACGGCTATGCCTATGACGGCGCCGAGGCGAGCTTCGAGCTGCTGGCGCGCCGCGCGATCGGCGGGCTGCCGGAATTCTTCAAGCTGTCGCGCTTCCGCGTCATGGACGAGCGGCGCTGGAACGCGCGCGGCGAGCTGGTGACCGAGTCCGAGGCGACGGTGAATGTCGAGGTGCATGGCGATGCGACCATGACGGTCGCGGTCGGCAACGGCCCGGTGAATGCGCTCGACACCGCGCTGCGCAAGGCGCTGATGCCGCACTACCCGCTGCTCGACGACATGCGGCTGGTCGATTTCAAGGTCCGCATCCTGACGCCGCAGGCCGGCACCGAAGCGATCACCCGCGTCATGATCGAGAGCGCCGACAAGACCGGCGAGCGCTGGAGCACCGTCGGCGTCAGCGGCAACATCATCGACGCCTCGTACGAGGCGCTGAACGA
>DATFDU010000448.1:0-3087 GCA_035251915.1 Dongiaceae bacterium
TGGCGCTGGCGGCGACGCTGCTGTCGCCCCACGCCGACAGCGCCGCGCTGCAGAGCT
Organism: Dongiaceae bacterium; assembly: GCA_035251915.1. Lineage (GTDB taxonomy): Bacteria > Pseudomonadota > Alphaproteobacteria > Dongiales > Dongiaceae > Dongia_A. The sequence goes on from DATFDU010000448.1 coordinate 58, forward strand.
GGCGCGTGGTGCTGGTGGCGGGCGACGATTCGGCGGCGGTGTTCGACAATGCGGTCGACCGCTTCACCGACATCCTGGGCGGCAAGCCCGGGGTCGAGCTCTATCGTCTCACCTCCGATCGCCGGCTGCGCTCCACCGACCGTCGCATCGCCAGCGCCAAGGCGATCGACAGCGCACTCACCGGCACGGCGGCGCAGGGCTGCTTCGTCTTCATGACGTCGCACGGCAGCACGGATGGGCTGATGCTGCGCGAGGATGACGACTCCAACCGGACGCTGTCGCCCGGCAAGCTGGACCGCATCCTCGACAAGCAATGCGGCGAGCGGCCGACGGTGGTGGTGATCTCCGCCTGCCATTCCGGCGTCTTCATCGGCAAGGCGAGCAAGGGCGACAACCGCATCTGGCTGACCGCCGCGCGCGACGACCGCGTGTCGTTCGGGTGCGGCACGGAGTTCGAGTTCACCTATTTCGACGAATGCATGCTCGGCGCCTGGCCCAAGTCGAAGACCTGGAAACAGCTGTTCGACCGCACCAGCACCTGCGTGCGGCTGAAGGAAGCGGAGCTGTCGGAGGGTTCGTCGCTGCCGCAGGCGTTCTTCGGGCAGAGCGTAAAAGACCTGGAACTGCCCTGAGCCTCCGAAGAGACGATCCGCAGGAGACGCTTCTTCCCCCCTTGTGGGGGAAGGATGCGGAGCCTTAGCGAACGAAGTGAGCTTAGGCGCAGCTGGATGGGGGTTGCCGCCGCACGAACGCTGGTCAGAGCGCACCAAGCAGCGTACCGCCATGCGGGATATTGCCAAGCATTCTCGTCGACGATCGTGCCGCGGCACCCTCCATTGAGCAACCGGGAACATCGTTGACACTACTGACCGGATACATCGCTGACAGTGTTCTCCGCTTGTTCGGTGTTGTGAGCTTTGCGCCGGCCCGGCCGGGCCGGCGCAAAGTGGCGCAATTTCTTGGTCCTTCGATCGATGTAGCCGAGCCGGATATCGGCGAAGCGGACGATCCAGTCGCCGGTGAGGGTCTCGGCAACGCCGACGGGCTCGCCGATCAGGGCCTCGCTGATGAAGACCAGCTCACCACCCCATTTGATCGTGCCATTGGTGCGCACGCGGCGCACGGCATGCTCGGCATCGTAGGTCGGTTCCTCGATGCGGTCCGGATAGGATCGTGGCGAAGGCGTGTATCGGCTGGCCGGCGTCTTCTGGCCGAGAGCCTCGTGCGGCCGCACCTGGTTGAAGTTGTGCCGGAAGCCATCCAAGACGCCCTGCTGCGCGGTTGGAGTGTTGGCTGGTGGCGTGAGAGCTTCCTTCTTGAGGGTCCCATGCATGCGCTCATGCCGGCCATTCTGCTGTGGCGAGCCCGGATCGGTGCGCTCGAGCCGGATGCCGAGCTTCACCCAATGCGCGGCCAGGGCGGTCAGACCACCGGCGCCGGTGCTGGCGAAGGGCGGGCCGTTGTCGGAGCGGATCGCCAGCGGCAGACCATGCTCGCGCAGAGCCCGTTCCACCACCGGATGCACGCCTTCTGCGGTCGGCTCGACGATGCGGCACGCCAGCAGGAAGCGGCTGTCGGCATCGGTCAGGGTCAAGGGATCGCAACGCTGACCGTCGCGGGTGCGGAACCAGCCCTTGAAGTCGATGCACCACAGGTCGTTGGGTGCGCGCACCGGCGCAAAGGGTTGGGTCACCGGCATCGGCGTCCGGCAGCGCTTGCGTGGCTGGCTCAAGCCCTCCCGCCGCAGCAGATCTCCGATCGTCGAGTGTGCCGGCCAGCCCACACCAGGCTCGCGCCGTGCCAGTTCGGCACGCAGCTTCTTCGGACCCCAACTCGGCCACTCGCAGCGCAAGCGCAGGATCGCAGCAGCCATCGCCGCCGGCATCGCCTGACCGTGCCGATGCGGCGCCTTGGACTGCGGCATCAGACCGGCTGGGCCGGCGACACGAAACCGGCGCAGCAGCTCGTAGCCCCATTCCCGGCTGATCCCGAATGCCTCGCAGCGCTCCGTCATGTTCGCCTCGTTCTTCAAACATGCCGCGATGAACCGCATCGTCTCTTCTTCCACACAGGTCTCCTTGAACGGCATCGGCAAAGCCCCCCTTTGCCGAGCAGGAAACCTGTCAACGATGTCTCCGGTCTATTCTGTCAACGATCTATCCGGTCCAGACCCATCCCAACCTTCCCCCACAAGGGGGGAAGGGGCGCATCGAGTGACGCTAGGCGCAGGTGTCTGCATTGGCGGAATGCACATCAATGACCCCCACCGAAACCCTCGCCTGGCGCAAGGAGCAGCGCGCGCAGCTCATCCCCGCGCGGGTCGCGATTCCCGACGCCACCCGCGATGCGTGGACCCAGCGCATCATCGCCAGCCTCGAGCCGATCGTCATGGCGGTCGACGGTCCGGTCTCCTTCTACTGGCCGTTCCGCGGCGAGCCGAACCTGCGACCGCTGATGCGCCGCATGGTGGCGGCGGGCAGGAGTGTGGCCTTGCCGGTGGTGCTCCAGCCACGCCACCCGCTGGAGTTCCGACCCTGGACGCCCGGCTGCGAGATGCAGCTCGGCGTGTGGAACATTCCCATCCCCGACACCAGGGAGCGCGTGACGCCGCGCCTGCTGCTGGCGCCGGTGGTCGGCTTCGACCCGCAGCGCTATCGCCTCGGCTATGGCGGCGGCTACTTCGATCGCACCTTGGCGGGTCTGCATGGCCCGCGCACCGTGATCGGCGTCGGCTATGACAGCCAGGCGCTCGCGACCATCCATCCCCTGGCGCACGACATCCCGATGGACCGGATCGTGACCGAGTCCGGCTTCCGGCATGAAGCGACGCCAACAGAGTTGTCCTCGCCGGCCTGTTCGTTGGGGGAGGCGCCGGACGCCTACGCCGGCTATCTCAACGAGGCGGAGATCGCGGCCGAATTGCGCAGCCTGCGCGCATCGTCCGATCTCGCCGACCTTGCGGTCACACGCGCCCTGGACCAGGTGCTCGCGCGTCTGCCCAGCGCGCCCGAGGTGCCGCCGGCGGTCGGC
>DATFDU010000449.1:0-3881 GCA_035251915.1 Dongiaceae bacterium
GCCGTCGCAGCCCAGGCTCATCACCAAGTGGCGCACCCACGGCAAGGGCGTGCATCGCTACGATTTCGACGGCCGCTACGCCTATATCTCGCCGACGGCAGAGGGCTATATCGGCAACATCTGCATGATCCTCGATCTCAAGGACCCGGCAAAGCCGGAGGAGGTCGGCCGCTGGTGGATTCCCGGCCAATGGCAGGCGGGCGGCGAGGAGTATCCGTGGGCGGACTGGACTCCGCCGCGCTGTCACCACCCGATGCGGCGTGGCAACCGATTGTACGTCAGCTACTGGCACCATGGTTATTACATCCTCGACATCTCCGACATGGCGAAGCCGAAGCTGGTGTCGGGCGGCAACACCTCGCCGGCCTATCCGCATCCGACCCACACCTGCCTGCCGATGCCTCAGAAGCTGAAGGGCCGCGATATCATGGTGGTGGCGGATGAGGATGTGGCCAAGCTGTGGCCGGCGCCGCCGGCCTTCACCTGGATCTACGACATCACCAACGAGCATTGCCCGGTGCCGATCGCGACCTGGCAGGTCGAGGGGCTGGACAAGGACGGCTCGCCGCAGCCGGCGATGATGGGCTGCCATCAGCCGTCGGAACGGTTCAAAGGCACCGTCATCCCGTTCGCGTGGTTCGCGCAGGGGTTGCGCATCCTCGACATCGCCGACCCCTATGCGCCCAAGGAGATCGCATTCTACGAGCCGGACCCGCCGCAAGGCTTCGAGCTCTCGTCATCCAACGATGTGACGATCGACGATCGCGGGCTATGCTACCTGATCGACCGCCAGCGCGGCGTCGATATCATCGAAACTTCCGTGTTGTAGGGAGACATCAGTGACCGGCGACAACAAGGACATCCACACCATCGGCAAGAAGGGCACGCTGCCGTTCCATCCGGCCGTGCGCGCCGGCGACTTCATCTTTGTCTCAGGCCAAGTCGCCAAGGACGAGAACGGCAACATGTGCGTCGGCAATATCGAGGACGAGACGCGCTCGACCATCGAGGGCATCAAGCGGATCCTGGCGCTCGACGGCGCCGATCTCAGCGATGTCGTGAAAGTGACCGTGTTCCTCGAAGACGCGCGCAACTTCGGGCGCTACAACAAGGTGTTCGCGGAATACTTCCCGGACGGGCGGCTCAGCCGCACCACGGTCGAAGCGCGCGCGGTCATCGAGTGCAAGATCGAAATGGACGCAGTCGCGTACAAACCGCGGCGCGGTTAGCTAAGCGGGCGCCACATGCGTCCGGCAGGGTTGGCATAACGGGAGGGAGATAACATGCTGCGGCTTCTCGGCCGGAACACGTCCGGCAATGTCCAGAAGGTCATTTTCCTGCTGGAAGAATTGGGCTCGCCGTACACCCGCGAGGATTACGGGCGGCAGTTCAACAACACCCAGGATGCGGCCTACCTGAAGCTCAATCCCAACGGCAAGGTGCCGACGCTGGTGGATGGCGACACCGTCGTCTGGGAATCGAACACCATCCTGCGTTATCTCGCTGCCAAGCATAAGAAGGAAACACTGTATCCGACGGATCCGGCGGCGCGCACCGAGGTGGAGCGCTGGATGGATTGGCTGCTGGCTTCGGTCAACTACCAGTATGTCCAGGTGTTCAAGGATTCGAAGAAGGCGGCGAACGAGCGCGCCGCGAGCTTCGAAGCCGATGCCAAGGAACTGGCGGCGCAGCTGTCGATCCTGGACGGCGCGATGGCGGGCAAGGCGTGGATCGTGGGCAAGGACTTCACGCTCGCGGATGTGGCGCTGGGGCCGATCATGCACCGGTGCCTCGATTTCCCGATCGCGCTGCCGGCGCTTGGCAACCTCAAGGCCTGGCGCGAGAAGCTGAAGGAACGTCCGGCGTTCAGGAAAGCGACGGGAGCGTAGAGATGTCGCTTCACAAGACCGAGTTTTCCCTTCCGTCATCGCCGGGCGAAGACCCGGCGACCCAAGTTTGCAGCGAGCGGCACGACGAAATTTGGGTCACCGGGTCTCGACGCTGCGCGTCGGCCCGGTGATGACGGATTAAAAAGCAGGAAGGAGAGGCAGGATGGCTAAAGCAGCAGTGGTGGGTCTGGGAACCATGGGCCCCGGCATCGCGCAGACTCTGGCGCGCGCTGGCATGGACGTGACGGCGTTCGACGTCAGCGAGGAGCAGCGCAAAAAGGCGCCGGAAGGCATCGAGCTCGCGACCAAGGTGCTGACCGCGCTCGGCGTGCCGGACCGCAGCAAGGCGCCCGTCAGGATCGCCGGCTCGCTCAAGGAATGCGTCGACGGCGCCACCATGGTGGTGGAGACCGTGCCGGAGAAGCTCGACATCAAGGCGGCGGTGTTCAAGGAGATCGACGTGCTGGTCGGCAAGAGCTGCATCATCGCCAGCAACACGTCGGGCATCCCGATCACCAAGCTGCAGGAGAATGTCTCGGCGCCGGAGCGGGTGGTCGGCATGCACTGGTCTAACCCGCCGCATATCATCCCGATGATCGAGGTGATCGCCGGCAACAAGACGTCCAAGGAAACCGTGCAGTGGATGGTCTCGACCATCAAGGACCTCGGCCTGTTGCCGGTGGTGGTGCAGAAGGACGTGCCGGGCTTCGTCGAGAACCGCGTGCTCTACGCGCTGCTGCGCGAGTGCGTGGACCTGGTGGACCAGGGCGTGATCGACGCCGAAGGACTGGATACCTGCGTCTCTTGGGGCATCGGCTACAAGCTGTCGGTGATCGGTCCGATGGCGCTGCTCGACATGGCCGGCCTCGACATCTACCAGGCGGTCGGCTCTTATCTGAACAAGGATCTGTGCAACCGGGGCGACCTCAGCCCCTACGTGACCGAGCGCACCAAGGCAGGCAAGCTGGGCATGAAGACCGGCAGCGGCGTCTTTAGCTACACGCCGGAGAAGATCGCCGAGCTGCGCGGCCTCAGGGCCAAGCGCCTGGTCGCGGTGCGCAAGGCACTCGAGGGTTGATGGGGAAGGGTTAGAACCCCAGCATGCGTGGCGTAGCAAGCGTGACAAGTGGGGATAGACAGGAAGGAAACGGGCTATGAGAACGAAGACACTGAGGACACTGGCGCAGGTCTCGCTGCTTGCGCTGACCTTGGGCGGAATCGCCGGCGCCGAGGCGGCGGACGTGAAGAGCATCGCCGTGCTGACGCCGGAAGATCCGACCGACTACGGCTGGAACCAGCAGGGCCATGACGCGGCGAAGGCGGTGGCGGAGAAGTTCGGCCTCGAATTCATCCCGGCGACCGGCCTCGGCTATGGCGACGTGCACCCGCAGCTGCGCGAAGTGGCCGATGACGGCGCCAGCCTGATCATCGCGCATGCCAGCGGCTACAACACCGCGGCGCCGGAAGTGGGCGCGGAGAAGGGCGTGCCGGTGGCGATCGTCGACCGGCCCGACGCCAACAAGGCCGGCGCGGTCGCCGACTACACGCTGAGCGGCCATGAGGGCGCGTATCTCGCCGGCGTGCTGGCGGCCAAGACCACCGAGACCAAGTCGGTCGGCATCGTCGTCTCGGGCGAGCCGCCGTCCTGGAACTCGCAGTCGGCGGCGTTCGCGCAGGGCGTGAAGGCGACCGACGGCAGCATCAAGGTGCTCTATGCCGTGATCGGACCGGCCGCCTATTCCGACGCGGCCGGCGGCAACCGCGTCACCGCCTCGGTGATCGGCGCGGGCGCGGACGTGATCTTCGGCCAGGGCGACGGCGCCACCTTCGGCATGCTGCAGGCGGTCGAGACCGGCAAGTCGGCCAGCGGCGGCAAGGTCTGGTTCATCGACGTGATCGGCGACAAGACCTCGATCGACAAGGGCAACCTGCTGTCGTCGGTGGTGTGGAACCTGGTGCCGGTCTATTCGGCGATGGTCGAGGACCTGAAGG
>DATFDU010000450.1:0-19171 GCA_035251915.1 Dongiaceae bacterium
AAGCCATTGGACAGCGAGCGCTGGGCCGGCGCCATCGATTCGGTCGGCGGCGCCACCCTGGCGGCGATCCTGCCGCAGATGAAATACCGCAGCAGCGTGGCGGCCTGCGGCCTCGCCGGCGGCAACAAGCTGGACACCACCGTCATCCCCTTCATCATCCGCGGCGTGAAGCTGCTCGGCATCGATTCGGTCGCCAGCCCGCCGGACGAGCGCTGGGAGGCCTGGACCCGCCTCGCGCGCGATCTGCCGCCGGACAAGCTGGAAACGATGATCGTGCCGGCCAAGCTCGAGGATTTGCCCGCGCTGTCGAAGCAGATCCTCGAAGGCAAGATCCGCGGCCGCGTCGTCGTGGAGATCAGCGCTTAGCTCTCTGACCGCGCCTGGGGGAGGCTCGATCGTGCACGTGCTCGTCCTCGGCAGCGGCGTGATCGGCACCACGCTCGCCTACTATCTCGCGAAGTCCGGCCACGCCGTGACCGTGGTGGACCGCCAGCAGGGGCCGGGCCTGGAGACGAGCTACGCCAACGCCGGCGAGGTCTCGCCCGGCTACTCGGCGCCGTGGGCCGCGCCCGGCATTCCGCTGAAGGCGCTGAAATGGGCGTTCATGCGCCATCGCCCGCTCGTGATCTGGCCGAAGGTCGATCCGGCGATGTGGCGGTGGGGCCTCGCCATGCTGCGCAACTGCACGGCGGCGCGCTACGAGATCAACAAGAGCCGCATGGTCCGCCTCGCCGAATACAGCCGCGACTGCCTGCAGGCGCTGCGCGCCGACACCGGCATCACCTACGACGAGCGCTGCCTCGGCACGCTCCAGCTGTTCCGCACCCAGCAGCAGCTGGACGGCACGGCAAAAGACGTCGCGGTCCTGGAGCAAACCGGCGTGCCGTACGAGCTGCTGGACCGCGATGGCTGCATCCGCGCCGAGCCGGCGCTGGCGCTGGTGAAGGAGAAGGTCGCGGGCGGGCTGCGGCTGCCGGGCGATGAAACCGGCGACTGCTTGAAGTTCACGCAGTCGATCGCCGGGCTCGCGGAAGGCCTGGGTGTCGCGTTCCGCTTCGGCGTCACCATCAGGCATCTGCTGCGCGAGGGCGATCGCGTGACCGGTGCGGCGACCGATGCCGGCGACCTGCAGGCCGACGCCACGGTCGTCGCGCTTGGCAGCTATTCGCCCAGGCTGGTCGCCCCGCTCGGCATCCGCCTCGGCATCTACCCGATCAAGGGCTATTCGATCACGGTTCCCATCACCGACCCCGCCGGCGCGCCGGAATCAACGGTGATGGACGAAACCTTCAAGGTCGCGGTCACCAGGCTCGGCGACCGCATCCGCGTCGGCGGCACGGCGGAGATCGCGGGCTACAACACGAAGCTGCGCCAGGGCCGCCGCGACACGCTGGACCACGTCGTGACCGATCTCTTCCCGCGCGGCGGCGACATTGCGAAGGCCGAGTTCTGGACCGGCCTCAGACCGATGACGCCGGACGGCACGCCGATCATCGGCCCGACGCCCTACCGCAACCTCTGGCTCAGCACCGGTCACGGCACGCTCGGCTGGACCATGGCCGCGGGGTCGGGCCGCGTGATGGCGGACGTGATTTCCGGACGCCGTGCCGAGATCGACCTCGATGGACTGACGCTGGAGCGCTATCGCGGCGTGTTCGGCTAACCCAGCTCCGCCGACCCGGTGATGCGATACATCCGCTTCACCTCCGCCGCCGGCAATCGCTGCTCCTGGTCCGGGTTGAAGCGGCGGACGAAGATGCCGTCGTGGGTGCGGCGCAGGAACTGGCGCACCTGGCCGCGGCCGTCGGCGAGCTCGATCGCGACGAAGCAGTTGGGCGTGATCGGGCGGTTGGGATTGACGAACAGCAGCTCGCCGGCGAAGTAGCGCGGCTGCATGGTTTCGCCGTCGGCATAGAGCGCGAACGCATTCGCGACGCCGCGCAGATTGGCGGGACGCTCGACGAATTCCTTGGCATCGCCTTCGACGAACCAGAAGCCGTCCGCGCCTTCGCGGAAGGCGCTGTGCACCGGCAGGTCGCGCTGGCTGGCCGCGGCGTTGAGCGACACCGGTCGCATCGCTGCGGTACCGGGACGCGGCGGCAGGTTCTGGCTGCCTTCGAGGCCGGCCAGCTGCAGCACGGCGCCGGCCGCGACGCCCTGGCGCACGAACATGTCCTCGAGCGCGCGCGCGAGCTCGAACGGCAGATATTTACGCTTATAGCGATCCTCGTAATGCTGATAGCGGGTCAGGCTCCAGCCTAGCGAGTCGGACACCGATCGCATGGTCAAGCCGGCTTGCTCCCGCAGTTCCTTCAGCCGGCGCGCAACTTCCGAGACTTCCGACATGCTTCCCCTGTCCCAACCGCAAACCGCAAAGACCGTAACGCACTTTACGTTATGTCGGGGCGCGGTTCAACCGGCTGAAGCCGATAAATCACTGCGCCGGGGATATCCCCGGACGTGACGCGGAACATGGCCGCAATATGGCGGAAATGGCCGCATTGGCGCCATGTTCGGCGGCGACACAGGAACCGCGCGTGCGAGCGCGCGTTAAGGTTCTCGGGGGCATTCCAAAAAGCAGGGCCGGGAGAATCGCCATGAACAACGTCTATGCGCTGAGCGAAGTCGTCGGGACCTCTGACAAGAGCATCGAGGACGCCATCGACCAGGCGATCAGTGTCGCCGGCCAGTCGATCCGCAACCTGGACTGGTTCCAGGTCTCGGAGCTGCGCGGCCATATCAAGGACGGCCGCGTCGCGCATTACCAGGTCGCGCTGAAGCTCGGCTTCCGCTATGAGGCAAAGCCGGCTTGACGCTCTCCTTTCGTTACCCAGCCACGGACAGACTGGACTCTTGATGACAGCACACCCTTCGCGCCGATCGCGGGCTACTGGCCTGGCGGCGGCGACCATCGCGGCCACGCTCGCTGCCACCACCGCGCACGCCGAGGACAACAGCCGCCTGGCCGTGATCGAGGAAAACGATTCGATCGGCTTTGACAGCGACAAGTACTACACGCAGGGGATCGAGTTCGTTTACCTCGGCCCCGACGTTGCCGCCGACAGCGCCTGGATCGGACCGTTCGATGCGCTCGCCGACCTCGGACCGTTCGATACCGGCGGAGCCGGCGAAGTCTCGCGGCGCTACGAAGTGATGCTCGGCCAGAGCATGTTCACGCCTGAGGATACCGACCTTCAAGACCCCGACCCGAGCGATCGACCCTACGCAGGCTGGTTCTATGGCGGTGTCGGCCTGATCCAGGATAGCGACCGGCGCCGGCTCGATCATCTGGAGCTGCTGGTCGGCGTGGTCGGCCCGGCCGCCTTCGGCGAGACGACACAGAATGACTGGCACCAGTATGTCCTCGGAGTCGACGAGGCGGACGGCTGGGACGAGCAGTTGGACAACGAGCCGGGGCTGATGCTGTCGTACGAGCGCAAGTGGCGCTTCCTGCAGCCGGTCGGCGGCGGCCTCGCGGTGGACGCCATTCCGGAGCTCGGAGTCACCGTCGGCAACGTGATGGACTATGTGCAGGCCGGCGGCATGCTGCGCTTCGGCAAGAACCTCGAGGCGGACTACGGCCCGACGCGTATCCGGCCGGCGCTCTCGGGCACGCCGTATTTCAACAGCGACTATCTCGATGGGCCGTTCGGATTCTACTTATTCATCGGGGCGCAAGGCCGTGCCGTCGCGCGCAACCTGTTCCTCGACGGCAACACGTTCGAGGACAGCCCCAGCGTGGACAGCGAAGTGCTGGTCGGTGATCTCTCAGGCGGATTATCGATGTTCTGGGGCCACTCGGTGAAGCTCGATGCGGTCGTGACCTATCGTACCGAGGAATTCGAGCAGCAGGATGACCCGACCAAGATCGCTGGAATCAATGTGACTGTGGGATTCTAGAATTCGGCATCAACAAAAGCTGTTCGGAATGCGCGGGTGATCATGGCGCGGCGGTGGCCGCCGGCGCGTCCTGATCATGCGTACGGCGCGCCGCGCGAGCTCGACCAGATGCTTCATGAAGGGTCCCCTTTGTAAGCGGCAGGCCCGGAGTTGCCTCCGGGCCCGAATGTTCGTTGACGCGATCTAGCGGTCGCGGTTCTGTAACGGGTCCTGCTTCGCCTGACGGCGAGCTGCATCGTCATCACCCGGCTTGGACGCCCGCTCCTTTGGCTCCGGGTTCTGACCCGGGGCCTGCTTGCCCGGCTGGCGGGATGCGGATTCGCGGTCCTGCTGCGGGTTCTGCTGACCCGGCCGGGAAGCCGATTCACGATCCTGTTGCGGGTTCTGCTTGCCAGGCTGGTTCTGCCCAGACTGGTTCTGGTTGGGATTCGGCATCTTCTGCTCGCCCATGGTGATCTCCTGCTCGTTGTGAAGCAGAAAGTAAACAAACGAGGACTCGCACCGTTCCCAGCGAATGGGACAGTCCGAAAGGGTTAAGATTTGGAGCCGATCAATCCTGCCCGCAGGACTGCGATCATTCGTGGCGGAATGGGCTCGTCGATCATCCGCACGTAAAGCTGGCGGATCTCGCTTTCGAATTCCGAGACCAACCGGCGAGAAGGTCGCGGCCCGATGCCGACGTTCATCACGACCGGCGCTGCGGCCGGCCTGCTCTCGCGTTCAATAAACCCCATCGCGCACCTCCGTCTCGGCCGGCAGGCTCCCGGTTGCCGTGCGTTTGCGGAATGACAAACAGGCGAGCTGCCCGTCGGTTGCAAGACGGGTGTGTAATTTGACAAGTGTGGCACGAGGGTCAGTCTGGATCGTCCGGCTCCGCATCGGCCGGGCCGATCCGGCCGCGCCACGGGTCGGGGGTCATCCGGTCGCGGATGAGATCGTCGAAGGTCTTGAGCGTGGCGGCGGCGCGGTCATAGGCTTCAGCCGCCGGGGTGCCGAGGAAAAGCTCGACCGCTTCCTCAACCCGATCGATCGCCCAGACCGAGAAGGTGCCATCGGCAACCGCCGCCGCCACTTCGTCCTCCACCACCAGATCGTGGGCGTTGGCGCTCGGCAGGATGACGCCGTGGCGGATGCCGTCGGCGCGCTCCTTCGCCGTCACGCGGAAATAGCCCTCGACCTTCTCGATCACGTCGCCGACAGCCTGCACCTCGCCCAGCTGGTTGAAGGAGCCGGTGACGGCCAGTTCCTGCCGCACCGGCAACCCGGAGAGCGCGGAGATGATGCTGACCAGCTCGCCGACCGAGGCGCTGTCGCCGTCGATGTTGCCGTAGCTCTGCTCGAAGGTGATCGAGCAATCGAACGATATGGGATGGCGCCGCGCGAAGGTGCCGCGCAGATAGCCTTCGACCACCAGCGCACCCTTCTGCTGGGTGCGCCCGCCGAGTTCCGTGGCGCGTTCGATGTTGATGAGGCCGCGATGACCGACCGAGGCACGCGCGGTCAGCCGGCTCGGCCGACCGAAATGGCTGTCGCCCAGCTCGCGGATGGTGAGGGCGTTGACTTGGCCCACGACCGCGCCGCTGGTGGCGATCGCGACATGGCGCCGCTTGACGCTCAGACGAAAGCGCTCTTCGGCGCGCGCCTCGCGCCTGGAGCGTGCGCGCCAGGCGGCAAGGACATGCTGCGGCTTCAGCCGTTCGCCGGCCGACGCATGTCGCCCGGCCTCGTACAGCAGATCCTCGATCAGCTCGAAGCGGGACGACAGCGAATCGCGCCGCATGGCGAGGCGCGACGACAGGCCCAGCAGGAGTCCGATCGCCTCGGCCGTGCAGAGGAAGCCCTGGTGCGCCGCCATCCGGTCGATCAGGCTGCCGAGAATGTCGAGGTTCTCCGGCGTCGCCGGCATATCCGGATCGATGTCGGCCTTGATCTTGAAGTAGGTCTTGAAGTCGGGATCGTTGCTGAAGAAGTTGTAGTAGCTGTCCGGGGTCCCGACGATCACGATCTTCGCATCGAGCGGGATCGCCTCGGGGCGCGGGGTGCCGATCAGCGGCATGCCGCCGCTGCGATGCGGCTCCTCGATCCGGATGACGCCGTCGCGCAGCGCCGCCTTGAGGTAGGTCCAGACCGTTTCATCCTTGGTCAGCGGCTCGGCGCGCAGCACCAGCACGCCGCCGTTGGCGCGCTGCATCGCGCCCGGCCGGATCAGCGTCAGATCGGTCTCCGAGACGCCTTCGACGCGGCGATACTCGATATAGCCGAACAGATTCTCGTAGGTCGGATTGGGCTCCAGCACCACGCATTCGTCGGCATGCGAATGGTCGACCAGCAGATTGGTGCAGTATTTGGCCGGCAGCCGGTCGTCGGGGTTGGAGCGCGCGAGGTTGCGCACGTCGCGGATCATCTCCTCGGTCAGATCGTCGATCCACTCGGAAAGCGCCGGGTAGTCGGCGAACGTGGCCGCGAAATCCGCGACTTCGCCTTCGATCAGGCCGGCCAGGGTCTGGCGGTCATGCGCCAGGGCCTGCGCCTCCGCACTGGCGCGCAGCTGTCCCGCCTCGCGCTCGAGCTGGTCGAGCTCGTTCGACAGACGGTCGCGGTTGCGCTCGCGGTCGGGGGTGTCGGCGACCGGCGGGCGCAGCCGGACCCCTTCCGCGCTTTCCTCCAGGGTGAATCCGACTTCCTCGGCGGCGCGCGCCAGGGCCGCCTGCTTTTCGTTGATCTTTTCGTCGGCGGCGCGGTGAATGCGCTTGATCCGTTCGCGGTGCGCATCGCTTTCCAGCGCCGCGATCAGCATCGAGCGCAACCGGCCCATGTACCGTCGCAGCGCCTCGGAAAAGCGCGCGCCGTCGCCGACCGCGAGGCCGAACGCCAGGGGCTGCCGCGCATCGCGGAAGTTCTGCAGGTAGATCCAGTCCTTGCGCCGGGAGCTGGCAGGCGTGCAGATGGCGCTGAGATAGGCGACCGTCGCCGACATGCGGCCGGTGCGGTCCTCGCCCAGCACGTAGACGTTGAAACCCGGCGCGTTGATGGAGAGGGAAAGGTCCAGCGCCTCGCGGGCGCGGGCGTGGCTGCTGAGGGCGAACGTGTCCTCGCTGCCGGCGTGCCAGCTATGGCGTGGAATCCCGATATCCGCGGCGCGCAATGCACGCATAGGGCTCCCCCTCGTGGGCGAGCCAGTGCGCGAGCTAGCCCTGGCTCCAGATGGCAAGCATTACAATCATTCCGATGATGGCGAGAGCCAGCCCCGCAATCAAGATGATACGCACGTGACCGCTGGTTTCGCCCGAGCGGGCTTCCTTGGTGGTCATGGTCACGTGGCCGTCTTCTTTCCTCATGCGGCGGATGCCTCCGCGGCCTGTGCCGCCGGCCGCGGCGCGACAGCCGGAGTTTCGTCGAGCTGCGAGACCGCGATGTTGGCCTGGAGCAGGCCGGCGAAATTGCCGCAATCGAACCGGCGGCCGTCATAGCGGACGGCGCTGACGCCGGCGGAGCGGCAGGTGGCGGCAATGGAATCGGTCAGCTGGATCTCGCCGTTCAGTGTGGGCTGCGCGCTTTGCAGGCGCTCCAGGACCTCTTCGTCGAGCACATAGCGGCCGATCACCGCCAGATCCGACGGTGCAATGTCGGGATGCGGCTTTTCGATCACGCTGCGCACGCGTCCCGCCTCGCCATCGAGATCGACGATGCCATAGCGATTGACCTCGGCTCGGGGCACGCGCTTGACCGCGATCGCGGAGCCACCGTCACGCTGGCGGCGCTCAAGCAGCTGAGCCAGGCAATTGGGGCCGATCAGCAACTCATCCGGCAGCAGAACCGCGATCGGCTCGCCTGTGCGCCCTCCCTGCCGCACTGCGTCGCCCAGGCCGCGCGGCTCGTGCTGCTCGACGAAATCGAGCGTCAATCCCCTCGGCGCGCAATCATAAGTGGGCCCACCGGCGAAATAGGCCTGCAGCGCTTCCTTGCCGGGCGCAGTGATGATCACCACGCGCTCGATCCCGGCGACGGCCGCTTCCTCGATCGCGTAGTCAAGCACCGGGCGCTTCCACACCGGCAGCAATTCTTTCGGCACCGCGCGGGTGAGGGGCAGCAGGCGCGTTCCGAGGCCGCCGGCTGGAATCACCGCGGTGCGAATGCGTGAGAGCATGGAAGATCTCCCTGTTGCCGCGCCGGCCTGCGTGCTGCCGGCCATCCTGAACTTATCGGGCGCAAATCGTCGGGCCGCTTACGACCATGGAACGCAAACAGCCCAAAATGGCTTTTGTTCCTTCCGCGCCGCTGCGAAAACCTCGTCCCTCCCCGGAACCATAGCGCTTTGCCCGACTTGGTTTTTCAAGCCTGCGACGGCGGCGGCGCCGTCCCGCCACAACTCGACGCCATGGGAGTACGGTCGGAATGCTGAATGAGGAACTCAGCCAACTCATCGAGCTGGAGATTCCGCGACTGCGCCGCTACGCCATGTTCCTCGCCAGGGATCCGGAAAAGGCGGACGATCTGGTGCAGGAGTGCCTCGTGCGCGCCATCGACAATATCGACAAGTTCCAGCCGGGAACGAATATCCGGTCCTGGCTCATGACCATCCTGCACAATATTTTCGTGAACGAGACCAAGAAGCGCCGACCGCTGCTGACACAGGACGGCGTCATCGAGCGTGCGACGCCGATCGAAGGCGGACAGGAGGCGCGTCACCAGATGCGCGACGTGCAGCGCGCGTTCGAGGCCTTGAGCTGGCAGCACCGGCAGATCATCTGGTTCATCTGCGTGGAGCAGATGGACTACAACGAAGTTGCCCGCCAGCTCGACGTTCCGGTCGGTACCGTGCGTTCGCGCCTGTGCCGTGCGCGCGAGCATCTGAAGCAGCTGATGGAGCTGGAGGGCGGAAACGAGGGCGTCAGCGAGGCGATCGAGGCTGAGCTGAAGGGCGAGGCCAAGCCCCGTTCCCGCGGCGGGCGCCAGGTCGGCGACGCGCCGCGGCGAACCGGGACGCGGGGATAGGGTTCCGGCGCTCAGATGTAGCCGGTCAACAGGGCAACGATGGCCACAATCACCAGAATGGTAAGCAGGCCGCTCGGCGCATAGCCCCAGGAACGGCTATACGGCCAGGCTGGCACTGCGCCGATCAGCAGCAGAATCAGGATGATCAGCAGAATTGTCCCAAGCATGGCATTTACCTCCTAGCTTTGTGGGTCTTGAACGCGGCGGCGCAAGGATTGGTTCCGCGGCCGCCGCGCGGCACGACTGTCGCTAGCGGTCGACTCCGGCTGACAGGTCTCGCCGTTCTCGGCCGGGTTTATGGCCAGCGCCTTGTAGTGTTCGCGCAACCGCTCCATTTCCTGCTCGCTGCGTTCCTCGAGATCGACCAGCCGCGTATCGGCGGCATCGAGCGCACGCAGCAATTCGTCGATCTTGAGATGCAGCGCATGGCTGTCGCGGCTCTGCGTGTTCTGGATCAGGAACACCATCAGGAACGTCACGATCGTGGTAGAGGTGTTGATGGCCAGCTGCCACGTATCGGAGAAGCCGAGGAGCGGGCCCATTGCGACCCAGGCCAGGATGACGAGGCAGGCAAGGGCGAAGGCCGATGCATGGCCCATCAGCCGGGCGACATAGGCTGCGGCGCGATCGAAGAAGGTCATGTGCAGCTCTCGACTGCTTGCACGGCGTTCGTGGACACAATGTCACGCGCGGGAAACGGGTTCCCGTGGCCGCAGGGCAACGACGGCGCCCCACAGGCTGTTCTCCCAGCATGAAACCGAAGCGGAGGGCCAGGGCGATGGATGCTGGTGATTCGAAGTATTGGGGCTTGTTCGAGAATCGCCCCGCAAAGGAACGGACATCCCCGATCTCGTCAGAGCCAGCGCGGAAACGCCGGCGCGGGGCCGACGGCGGAGGCCAATGGCCGAGGCTGCGGCGTGCGCCACGAACCGGCGCCGCGGGCGCCGCGGAGCGAATCAAATGCTGAGCCGGATTGCGGCCAACCCGCCCACACCGATACCGCCGGCGCCGCCGCGGCCCGGGGATCCGCCGGCCGACCGGCCGGGTGATCCGGTGCCGCCGCCGGTGCCAGGGCCGGGACAGCCTCAACCCGGGCCTAACCCGGATCAGCCGGTCAGCGCGCTGTCCTGACTTTTTTCTTCGGTTTCTCGTCCTTGATGCAAGCGCCCGTTTTTGCGGCGCCGCTGCCGTCGGTGTCGAGTTGGGCGCCGAGCTTCTCGGCCGCGGCGTGCACTTGGCGAATCTTCTCGGCGTTTGCACCCGGTGGCGCATCGCCAGTCATGTTTTCCTCAGTCGCCACCTGCATCAGATGCAGGTCGTATTCCCACTGACGCAACAGCGCGAGCTTCTGCTCGCGCGTCAGGCTCTCTTGCGCAATCAGCGCCTCCGGCGTGGCGAAGTGCTGTGCCACGTCTCCGATCAACTTGTCGAATGATTGCTGATCCATTGATGCGCTCCATTCAATTGCGATGGATCGTGCACACTCAGGGATCAACACCGACCCAACATGTGAGGTTCCGGAGGCATCACGCAACCGAAAGGTCACTGACCTGTTCACGTGCGAAGCTCAATATCCTGTGAGGAGACCAAAATGAAACGAGCACTGCTCCTGGGCGGCGCGGTCACCACGATGCTTGGTGCTGCGCCATTTGCGATGGCGGATAACGCCATCGTTACCGGAACCGATCCCGTGCAGATCGCGCAGGCCGCGGAAGGCGAAGTTGATGCCGGCAAGCTGATCGGCCAGGACGTCTACGATGCAAACGGCGACAAGGTCGGAAAGATCGACAGCGTGATGGTCGATCCGAACGGCGAAGTGAACTCGGTCGTGATCGATGTCAGCGGCTGGCTTGAAAGCGAAAAGCTGGTGTCGGTGGAATGGTCGGACCTCAAGACCGGAGAAGATGACAAGATCGTCTCCTCCTTGACCAAGGACAGCGCCGAGGCGGCAGCGGCTTATGAATACAAGGATCAGAATCTGCGCGGCCAGGTGCTGACGGAGACCGGCGAGCCGTATGTTGCGGCGGACGCGGATGCGCCGGCGGATACCACCACCGACGAAACCGCGACCGCGACTGCTGATGCCGATGCCGACGCGCCGGCGGATACAACCGCCGACGAAACTGCGACCGCGACGGCCGACGCCGACGCCGCTGCCACCGACAACTCCGCGGTGATCAACGCCGACGGCTCGCTGAACGCCAGCAAGCTGATCGGCCTCGACGTGCAGAGCCCGGAAGACCAGAAGGTCGGCGACATTGGCGAGGTCGTGCTCGACAAGGAAGGCCAGGTCGAGGGTGTGGTCGTCGACGTCGGCGGCTTCCTCGGCATCGCCACCCATCCGGTGCTGCTGGATTGGAAGGATGTGACTCTCGCCAGCCAGGACGGCAAGGACCGGGCGGTCGTCAACCTCACCAAGGAAAAGCTGGAACAAATGCCGGCTTATGAGGTTTCGAAACAGTAACCGACCTGCTGGGTTGCAGGCGAGCAGGCGGGCGTGGGCCCGCCTGCTTTCGTTTGGGCCTGCATACGTTTTTCAAACCGGGCGTGAGAGGAGGCAGCCATGTCGAGACGCACGAAAGTGAGCAACACCGAACGCGCCTATGACGACCTGATGGACGAGTTCAGCAATCTGGTCGAGGCGATGGAGGACGTGTTCTCGGCGGCCGCCGAGGATTCGGGCGAGAAGTTCGCCGAGGTGAAAGGGCAGGCCGAGGCGAGCCTGCGGAAGGCGAAGGCCCGGCTCGGCCTCCTGGAGAAGAACGCCATGGCGAAGGCGCGCAAGTTCGCCTCCGACTCCGACGACTACGTGCACGAGAATCCGTGGACCGCGATCGGCGTGGGAGCCGGGGTCGGGCTGCTGCTCGGCCTGCTGATCGGGCGCAAATGAGCCTGCGCGCCGACGAGCGCCATCCCATGTCCGTTCACGCGACCGACGGCATCGTCCAGTCCGGCCGGCGCATCCTCGCCATCCTCGTCGGCATGGTGCGGACCCGGCTGAGCCTGCTTTCCGTCGAGCTGATGGAGGAGAAGAGCCGCATCTGGCTCATGCTGGTGCTGACGGCGCTGGCATTGATTTTCGCCTCGATGGCTCTGCTCATGCTGTCGATGCTGGTGATCGTCGCTTTCTGGGAAGAGCACAGGCTGCTCGCGATCGGCGGGCTGCTGGCGTTCTATCTCCTCGCCGCCGGCGCATCGCTGCTGGTGCTCCGACACAAGGCCAGGATCGGATCGCGGTTGTTCTCGAGCACGCTGCGCGAGCTTTCCAGGGACACCGACGAGCTCGAGGGCGCGTTCGAGGCCGACGAGGTGGACTTCGATGTCGAGAAGCGCCGCCGCGCGTAGCAGCGCCGCGAGCCTCAAGGCGCGTCGCGAGATGCTGGTCGCGCGCGCTGGGCTGGAGCGCGCGGCGATCCGCGACGCGACGCAGGACCTGCAGATCGCGAGCGAGCGCATCGCGCGCATTGCCGTCACGGGCTTCTCGCTGCTGCGCCGCTATTGGCTGCCGGCAGGCCTTCTGCTGGCGGGCGGGTTGTCCAGACGCGCGCGTCCGTTTCTCAGGATGGCGCGCACCGGTCTTGCGGTGTGGCAGGCCGTGCGCCTGCTGCGGCGCTAGCAACGTTCCCGCCGCCGGGTTGTTTTCCAAGAGGGCGGCCCGCCGCCCCGATCGTTCAGCTTTCACAGCATAGATGGAGCCACCGATGAACAAGGACCAGATGGAGGGCAATTGGAAGCAGCTGAAGGGCAAAGTGAAAGAGCAGTGGGGCAAGCTGACTGACAACGACCTGACCGTCGTCGAAGGCAATATGGATCAGCTGGCCGGCCGGGTGCAGGAGCGCTATGGCATCCAGCGCGATGAGGCGGAGCGGCAGATCAAGGAATTCCGCCGCCGCAACGAGGATCTGTGGCCCTAGGCTGCCATGAATGCGTACGTGGAACGGCCCGCGAAAGCGGGCCGTTTTTTCTCGAGTTCAGATTGCCGCGGCGCTTCAGAAGATCGTGCGCGCCGGCCCGCCTTTCTGCAGGGCGCGGACCATCAGTGAAACCAGGAACATGATCAAGCAGATGCCGAACAGGAGCTGTCCGATACTGCCGGCGATCGGCGACGTCGCACCGAAGCCGAGCAGGCCGGAACCGATTGTCGCGATCAGAAGCAAGATGACCCACCGCATGGCGACCTCCCCGAGAGACCGGGCCAAACGACGCAGAATCAGTTGAACAACAGCCAGATGACGATCAGGAGGGGGATTGGCACACCCAACAGCCACAACAACGCGTAACGCATGGGGCTTTCCGTTCTCTGGGTCTCCGCGGACCGCGCCGACGCAGCGGCGGATTGCCGAGAAAACCCGGATCGAGGCGCTTTGTTCCGCGCTAGACGGGCTCGTGCGACCGCGGCGCGTCGGCGCTGGCCGGTGTTTGGCGCTCGCCGGTCGTGCCGTCCGGCGCCGGTTCCAGGCGGAAGAGAAGGGTGGTGACGGTGCCCGGCGGACCGGAGACGGTAATCTCGCCGCCCAGCTGCCGGGTGAAGGCCTCGATCAGGGTCCGGCCCATGCTGCCGGGCAGATCGCCGTCGGGGGTGCGTTCGACCTGACCCACCCCGTCGTCCGCGATGATCAGGTTCGCCATGCCGCCGGGCTCGCGCGCGATGCGCACGGAGATGGTGCCGGCGCGCTGGTTGGGAAAGGCGTGCTTGAAGGAATTGGTCAGGATCTCGGTGGTCAGCAGCGCCAGCGGCACCGCGCGGTCGCCGGTCACCCGGACATGCGGGATGTCGATGCTGAGTCGCACGCGGCGCGGCGGGACCCCCGAGCCGTCCTGCAGCAGACTGCACAGGTTGGTCATGAAGGGGTGCAGGTCGACCTCCTGCATGTCCTGGCTCTCATAGAGATGGCGGTGCACCAGGGCGAGCGCGTTGATGCGCATCTGCACGTCGGCGAAGGCCTGCTTGACCGCTTCGCCCCGCGGGATGCGGGCGTACAGGTTGAGCAGGCTGGTGACGGTCTGCAGGTTGTTCTTCACGCGGTGGTGGATCTCGCGCAGCATCATCTGCTTCTGCGCCAGCGACTGGCGCAGATCGGCCTCGCGCTCGTCCAGCCGGATCGCCATCTCGCGCAAGGTCTCTGCCAGCTCGCGGATCTCGGCGGGCGCGCCCTTGAACTCGCGCTTGACCGAAAGATCGCCGACGCTCATGGAGCTGGCGGCCTCGGTCAGGCGCACGATCCAGTTCGTCACCAGCACGCGGGTGCCGATCAGCGCCGCCGCCATCGCCGCGACCGCGACGAACACCAGCACGCCGATCTGGATCAGGAGCGAGGTGCGCAGCGGCTCGATCAGCCGCGCGGTCGGCTGCCCCAGCAGCACGAACAGCTCCTTGTCGCCGATGACGTTGACGGCGTAGTTGCGCCGGATGCCGTCCTGGCCGACCGAATCGAACGTGCGGACATAGCCGTTCACCACCTCCTGGATGGTCGCCGGATCGGGCAAGCCGGCCTGGGTATCCACGCCCTGCGCCTTTGGGCCAACGAGCACGTGCCCGGCGCGGTCGAGCAGATAGACCATCGCGTCGGGCGGCAGGCCCGGCTCCTGGCCGATGGCGGACAGCCATTCCAGGCGGATCGCCAGCGACAGCACACCGAGCGGCGCGCTCCGGTCGCCCGTGACCGGCGCCGCGTAGATGATGACGGCCTCCTGGATGCGCGCGGCGTAGAAATAGCCGCTGACGGCTTCGCGTCCCGTCTCCATCGCCGACTTGAACCAGTTCGCGTCGACCGCGTTGGTGGTCTGCGCCGCCGGATCCGACTGGCACACCGGCTCGCCCTTGGCATTGCGCAGCACGGCGACGGCGTAGGCGGGGTAGGGGCGGATTGCGGTCTCGAGCAGATCGGCGCATTCCGAGCCGCGCGAGGGCGCGTTCGCGACCGCGGCGATGATCGGCGGCTGGTGCGCCAGGTTCTGGATGATGCGGTTCGACTGCCAGAGCAGATTGGTCTCGTAGTTCGACGCCAAGGTTGCGAACCGCACCGTCGATTCATGCGCCTGGCGCACCTGGCCGCGATAGCGGTCGATCGCGTTCATGATGCCGAAAGCGCCCGGGATGATGAGGACGATCGCGAACAGAAGGATCAGCCGGTGGCGCAGTGGCTGCAGAAGCTGACCGAACATCGCTGGTGGGTCTCCCTACTCGCCCGCCCCAAATCTACCGGGGCGCGGGACCTCAAGTCACGCGCCCCGGCGGCAGGCGGTAAACAGGCTAGACCGCCTGTTTGCTCTGGCGAGGCTGACCGAAGAAAGACAGGGCCTGGGAGATGGTAACCTTGAGCGTGTCTGGCTCGAACGGCTTGGTGACGAGGTAGGTCGGCTCCGGCCGCTCGCCGGTCAGCAGCCGCTCCGGATAGGCGGTGACGAAGATCACCGGCACCTTCATCGAATCGAGGATCTCCTTCACCGCGGTGAGGCCGGAGCCGCCCGGACCCAGATCGATATCGGCGAGCACGAGGCCCGGCTGGCTCTTCTGCGCGAGCCGCACGGCTTCGACCTGGCTGGAGGCGATGCCGATCACCGAGTGGCCCATGTCGCGCACCAGTCCCACGATATCGAGCGCGATCACCGGCTCGTCCTCGATCACCAGGATGGAGGTCGCCATCTGCTCGTTGACCGAAGACCAGGCCGAGGCGAGCAGGTCGCTGCCCTGCTCGTGCGAGATGCCGAGGATCTGCGAGGCGTCCTGCACCGAGAAGCCTTCGAGCGTGGTCAGCAGAAGGATCTGGCGCTCGGAGACCGGCAGGGCTTGCAGGCGCGCCTCGACCGAAAGGTCGCTGGGCTGGGTTTCGCCGTCGTCATGGTAGCCGGTGCGCGACCACACGTCATGGAACAGGCGAAACAGTTGCTGCCGGACATCGCCCGTCGCGGAGATGCGGTCCGGCTCCTGCAGCAGGTCCTCGAGGCAGATGCGGACGTAGGTATCACCGGTCTGCTGCGAGCCGAGCAACGCTCTGGCGTAACGCCGCAGATAGCGAAGGTTTTCGACGATCTTTTCGGAGACGTCTGGCATGGGGTCCCTCTCTTGCCACCCGGCGATTTTTTTTGTGTCCAAAGGAACCCCAACCCTAACCCGGGGTTCCCGTCGGTAGAGAAAAATGTGCGGCCAGGGCATAGCTCCATATTCCTACCACATGGGGGTTTGCGGGGAAATGGGTTCGGCGTCTAAGAATTCACCCGGCAAGCGCATTGGCTTCGGGAGGGCGCATTACGCGCCGGGGGCGGGTACAGTGAGTGATGACAAAGACAACGACGTGAAGAATGAAGTGATCGCATCTCAGGAGTCTCCATCCCGGAAGTCCGGCCAGCGTCGCGCGCCGGCTGTGCTCGATCGTTGGTTCGATGCGCAGCTGGGGCGGCTCTATTCGGACGTGGCGGCCGAACCGGTCCCCGTTGAAATGCTGCAACTCATCAGCAAACTAAAGAAGCCCAAGCAATCGGGCTCCTAAGCGCCGCGCCAACCAGCTAGGAAGAAGAGGCATGGAGGAACCGGCGTTCGATCGTATGTCGGCCGAGTTGCAGTCGGCGTTGCTGGACGTGCTGCCGCATCTGCGCGCGTTCGCGCGATCGCTGACGCGCAACCGCGATCAGGCCGATGACCTCGTCAACGATACGATCGTGCGTGCGATCAGCGCCTCGCAGCAATTCACGCCCGGCACGAATTTCAAGGCGTGGATCTTCACCATCCTGCGCAACCTGTTCTACAACGAGGGGCGCAAGCGGCATTCCAAGTTCTCCTCGCTCGACGATCTCACGGTGAACGAGCCGTCGATCAGCGCGTCGCAGGAAGCCAGCCTCGAGTTCTGCGACTTCCGCCGCGCGTTCTGGCAGCTCAATCCCGACCAGCGCGAAGTGCTGATCCTGGTCGGCGCCAGCGGCCTCAGCTACGAGGAAGCGGCCGCCGTGTGCGACTGCCGCGTCGGCACCATCAAGAGCCGGGTGTCCCGCGCCCGCGCCGATCTCAAGCGCATGCTGGACGACGGCGCGCTGGCGACGGTGCGCTCGGACATCGCGCCGGTCAGCGGCGCCGGCCTCTCGGACGCCCTCGAACCGGTGGTGCCGTTGAAGACCGCAGCCAAGCGCGCGCGCTAGGCGCCGCGGTCGCCCAAAGCCAACAGCCGCAGCTGCAACGCCAGCGCAATGATGCGGCCGAGCGTCGCGTCGTCGACCGCGCCGCACCGCGCGGCCGCGGTGCCGAGGCTCGTTTCATTCTCCGCCGCCAGCAGGAACGCCGAGGCGGACAAGTCGAGCTCCTGAAACATCAGCGCCTGCTCCGGCCGGCACACCAGCAACGCGTGCGGCCTGGAAGTCATGTCGATGGCGTCGAGGTCCGGCTCCGCCGCCTGATGGGCCTGCCAGAGCGCAAGCACCGGCGCTCGCGCGGATACGATCCGAGCATGGCGCGTGCGCCGGATCGGCAACGACTCCAGTTGCTCGGGCGACAGGCCGGCCAGAGCGTCCGGCGTCACCGCAGGTTCGACCGGTGCGTTGAACGCCGCGATCCGCGCGAACTCGAAGCGCGCCATCTCCGCGACATAGGGCACGGCGGAGAGGTGCGGCAGATCGCGCAGATAGTCCGCAAATCCCGCGCCATATTCGAACAGGCACGGACGTTGCGGCGGGTGGGCAAGCACGAAGCGGCGCGCCGCCTGTTCGAAGAAGTCGGCGCCGACCAGTTGCAGGGTAACGGGGAAGTTGGCCTTGAGCGCTTCGCCGAGGCTGATCAGGAAGTTGTTGCGATAGATGGCGAGGCGCTCCGCACCATCGAACGAGTCCGCGACGATGGCCGGCGCCAGCGCCGCGCTGTCGCCGCTCAGCAGATAGCTGCGATAGGCGGCCTGCAGATCCGCCAACCTCATGCTGCGTTCCGCTTCGCGGCGTCGAGCCGCGTCTGCGCCTTCCCGGCCTCGGCCAGCAGGGTTTCGAGCGGCGGCAAGGCGCTGTCCCACTCGATCAGGGTCGGGCGCGGCCCGACCAGGCTCAGCGCCTGCTCGTAGAGCGCCCACACCGGGTCCGATACGGGCGAGCCGTGATCGTCGATCCGGATGGAACGGTTGCCGATCTGGCGCAGGTGGTGGCCGGACAGGTGGATCTCGCCGATCGGCAGATGCGCGATGGCGGCGAGATAGGCCTGGGCATCATCGCCATGGTTCTCGGTGGAGACGAACACGTTGTTGACGTCGAGCAGAAGGCCGCAGCCGCTGCGCTGGCACAGCTCCGCCAGGAATTGCGGCTCCGCGCGGTCGGACTGCGCGTGGCGCAGATAGGTGGAGGGATTCTCCACCATCACCGGCCGGCCGATCGCCTCCTGGAAGCGCGTGACGTTGCCGACGATGACCGAAAGCGCTTCCTCGTCGTAGGGGATCGGCAGCAGGTCGTTGAAATAGACTCCGCCGGTCACGCTCCACGACACGTGGTCCGAGACGGCGGCCGGATCGAGGCGCCGGACCAGGTCGGCGATCCGCGCCAGGTGCTCCTCATCCAGGCCTTCCGCCGACCCCAGCGACAGCCCGACGCCATGCAGGCTGATGGCGTAGCGCTCGCGCAGGGTTTCCAGCATCGATGGCGTCGCACCGCCACCGAGGAAGTTCTCGGTGTGCACTTCCAGCCACGCGATGTCCGGGAGCTGCTCGTGCACGCGCTCATGATGCGCGGCGCGCAGGCCGATGCCGGACGCGACCGGAAGCTGCGAGCAGGCGGGCAGCACGTTCATCTCACCCGCCGCTGAAGAAACCATTGGCCGGGATAGGCGCGGGATGCGTGGTGCCGCCCCAGATGATGAGCGGGCGCAGCCATGCCAGTTCGGCGCTGTCGTCATAGCGCACGGTGTCGCCCTCCATCGACACGCCCAGGCGGCGCCACAGCCGGTCCAGGTCCATCGCCGAGCCCTTCCCGATATGCTGCTTGGCGAGCGGCGCGATGACGCTCTTGCCGAGCAGGGCGTCGCAGCGATCGAGCAGCCTCATGGTCGGCCACTTGATCGTCACGTCGGCGCCTTCGGCCAGGACAGTGCGCAGGCAATCGCTGAACCCGATCCTGCCGCCGCTGGCTTGCAGGGATTCGATCTCCGCCATCAGCGCGAACACCGCGCCGCCCCAATAGATTCCCCCGCGGCCGGCATTCTCCAGGCCGATGCCGGTCATGGCCGGCATGCCACGCGGCATCTGCGAGATCCATTCGCGCCAGACATCGTCCTCGGACTTCCAGCCGGCGCGGGCACGCAGCACCGGCTCGT
>DATFDU010000451.1:0-7319 GCA_035251915.1 Dongiaceae bacterium
GATCAAGGCCGGCGACTACGTGATGCTGCCGCGCGGCACCATGTGGCGCATCGAGAGCGCGGCGCCGATGACCGCGCTGCTGATCGAGGCGACCAACGGCTCCTACCTGCTGCCCGACAAGGGCCTGGTCGGTCCGCACGCGATCTTCGACCCGGCCATGCTGGACACCCCGAAGATCGACGACGCGTTCCTCAAGCAGCAGGGGCCCGGCACCTGGAAGGTCAAGATCAAGCGGCGCGATGCGATCTCCACCGTCACCTTCCCGTACAACCCGCTCGACGCGGTGGGCTGGAAGGGCGACCTCGCGCCGGTGCGCATCAACGTCAAGGACATCCGGCCGCTGATGAGCCACCGCTATCACCTGCCGCCGTCGGCGCACACCACCTTCGTCGGCAGCCGCTTCGTCGTGTGCACCTTCTGCCCGCGGCCGTTCGAATCCGCCGAGGACGCGCTGAAGGTGCCGTTCTTCCACAACAACGACGACTACGACGAGGTGCTGTTCTACCACGCCGGCGATTTCTTCAGCCGCGACAACATCAAGCCGGGCATGGTGACGTTCCATCCCTGCGGATTCACGCATGGCCCGCACCCCAAGGCGCTGAAGAACGCCTTCAAGTCGGCCAAGCCCGCGACCGACGAATATGCCGTGATGATCGATGCACGCGACGCGCTGCAGGTCGGCGACGCCGCCAGCGCCACCGAGTTCGCCGGCTATGTCGACAGCTGGAAGGCGCCCGGAGCATGAGGTCAAGCGCATGAAGCTCGCGACCCTGAAGACCGGCAGCCGCGACGGCCGCCTCCACATCGTCAGCCGCGACCTGACCCGCTGCGTCACCGCGCGCGACGCCACCACCCTGCAGCAGGCGCTCGACAACTGGGCCGTAGCCGGGCCGCTGCTGCGCGAGGAAGCGCAAAGGCTGGAGGCCGGCGAGTGGCTCGGCGTCGAGGACTTCGCGGCGGAGGAATGCGCCTCGCCGCTGCCGCGCGCCTACCAATGGGCTGACGGCTCCGCCTATGTGAACCACGTCGAGCTTGTGCGGAAGGCGCGCGGCGCCGAGATGCCGCCCAGCTTCTGGACCGATCCGCTGATGTATCAGGGCGGCTCAGACTCCTTCTTGGGTCCGCGCGATCCGATCCGGATGGCCGACGAAGCCTGGGGCATCGATTTCGAGGCCGAGATCGCGGTCATCACCGACGACGTGCCGATGGGCGTCGAGGCCGACGCGGCGCGGCGCCACATCAAGCTCATCCTGTTGGTCAACGATGTGTCGCTGCGCAACCTCATCCCGGGCGAGCTGGCGAAGGGCTTCGGCTTCTTCCAGTCCAAGCCGAGCAGCGCCTTCTCGCCCGTGGCCGTGACGCCGGAAGAGTTGGGGGCGGCCTGGGACGGCGGCAAGGTCCACCTGCCGCTGACGACGCATCTCAACGGCCAGCTGTTCGGCAAGCCCAACGCCGGCGTCGACATGACCTTCGATTTCGGCCAGCTGATTGCCCACGCCGCGCGCAGCCGGCCGCTCGCCGCCGGCACCATCATCGGCTCCGGCACGGTCTCCAACAAAGGCGCGGACGGCAGCCCCGGCAAGCCGGTCGCGGAAGGCGGCGCCGGCTATTCCTGCATCGCCGAGCAGCGCACGGTCGAAACGCTGCTGACCGGCAGCGCCAAGACCCCCTTCCTCAAGTTCGGCGACCGCGTCCGCATCGAGATGCCGGACGCCGACGGCCGGAGCGTATTCGGCGCGATCGAGCAGGAAGTCGTGCAGTACGCAGCGAAATAGCCACTTTCCCACCTTGCGTGTCTATACCCCAATGGGGTATAGACAGAAATGCAGACGGTGGTGGAGACCAAACCATTCAGCCGGCGCGCGGATGAAATTCTGCAGGCGGCGTTCGGGTGATCTACTACACCTATGATGAAGCGCAGCCCATCTTCGCCTTGCTCATATATGGGAAGAACGAGGCGGATGATCTGACAGCGGACGAGAAGCGGACGCTTTCCAAGATCGCCGCTGAGATCAAGAGCACCGCCAAAGCTCGCGACATCAAAGGCATGGTTCGGAAATGGCAAAGAAAACCATAGGTGCAGAGCTTGTCGAAGCGATGGAAGACGCCCTCGCCTACGCCAAAGGCAAGCGCGCCGGCCATCGCGTTCATACGTTTGGCCCCGACGACGTGCGCACGGTACGAGTCAACCTCAAGATGACTCAGGCCGAGTTCGCCCGGACCTTCCATCTGGGCTTGAAGACGCTGCAGAAATGGGAGCGCGGCGAACGCCACCCGACTGGCCCAGCTGCAGCCTTGCTGCAAGTGATTCGCCGCGATCCAAAGGCAGTCAAGCGGGCGCTGGCAGACTAGGGGCCCGGCCTAGTGCCCCGCCGTCGACTTGTCCGGCAGGGCGACGCCGCTCTGCTCCAGCTGCTGGCCGAGATGCGCCTTCAGCCGCTCCAGCCCGGCCTCATCGCCTGCCTCGGCGCGCGCGACCAAGACGGCCTGCGTGTTGGATGCGCGCAGCAGCCACCAGCCGTCCTTGGTCTTGACGCGCACGCCGTCGACGTCGTCGAAGTTCGCGCCTTCCCTCTTCAGCCGGTCGCGCACCTCGGAGACCACCGCGAACTTGCGGTCGTCGGCGCACGGGAACCGCAGCTCCGGCGTGTTGACCGGATGCGGCAGCTGATCGCGCAGAGCCGCCAGGTCGCCGCCGAGCCGCGCCACCGCTTTCAGCAGGCGCACCGCCGCATAAAGCGCATCGTCGAATCCGTAATAGCGGTCGGCAAAAAAGACGTGCCCGCTCATCTCTCCCGCGAGCGGCGATCCGGTCTCCGCCATCTTGACCTTGATCAGCGAATGACCGGTCTTCCACATCAGCGGCTTGCCGCCGTATTTGGCGACCTCGTCGAACAGCACTTGGCTCGCCTTCACGTCGGCGATGATGATGCCGCCCGGCTTGTCCTTCAGCACGTCGCGCGCCAGGATGGAGAGCAGCTGGTCGCCGAACAGGATGCGGCCCTTGGAATCGATCGCGCCGATGCGGTCGCCGTCGCCGTCGAACGCGATGCCGATGTCGAGCTTGTCCCTGGCCACGGTCTCCTGCAGTTGCACCAGGTTCTTGGGCTCGCTCGGATCCGGGTGATGAACCGGGAATTTGCCGTCGATCACCTCGTTGAGGATGACATGCTTGCCGCCGATCCGCCTGGTGAGCAGGGCCATCGCCTCGCCCGCGGCGCCGTTGCCGGCATCCCAGCCGACCTTGAGGCGGCTGAGGTCGACGTCTTTCACCTCGCTCGCCAGCCGTTCGACGTACTCCTCGAGCACCGACGCGCTCTCGAGCTCGCCGCTGCCGCTCAGCACGTCGCCGGTCGCGGTCATCTTGCCGAGATCCTGGATCATCTGGCCGAAGAACGGCTTGCGCCCGATCATCAGCTTGAAGCCGTTGTGGGTCGGCGGGTTGTGCGAGCCGGTGACCATGATCCCGCCGTCGGTCTCCAGGTGATAGACCGAGAAATAGAGCATCGGCGTCGGCCCGACCCCGACGAACACCACGTTCGCGCCGGCGCCGCGCAGGCCCGTGATCAGCGCCTCCGTCAGGGACGGCGAGCTCAGGCGCCCATCGCGCCCGACCGCGATCAGCGGCGCACGGCTCAGCTGGCGCGCCAGAATGGTTGCGAAGGCGCGGCCGACCCATTCGGCATCGGCCTCGAACAGGGTCTCGCCGACGATGCCGCGCACGTCGTATTCGCGCAGGATGCTGGGATGGAATTTGTGGCTGGGCATGGGGTACGAAGTCGTCTCTTTGGGTGCGAGCGGTGACATGGGTGAGCCTACTGGAAAAATGTCGGAACAGGACGGGAAATTGCCGCCGAAGTAACACCGCCGCCGCGCTATGGTTGCCGCAGTGTCAAGTTCAAGAGGTCATGTGCGCTATGCCATGGCAGGCAGGGCGGACCAGCCGGGTTCCGGCGCGGCCGCGCGAACCGGCGGCGCGCGGCGCAGGTTGGCCTGCAACATGGCCTCGGCCTCGTCCAGCTCCACCACCAACTCTGGCGCCTCGAGGGCGATGTCCATCTCGCGCAGCCGCGCCAGGGTCTCGTCGTCGGTGACGCCGAGAATCATCGCCGGCGGATTGAGATAGTCCTCCAGGGCGCTGCCGCGCCGCAGGAACTGCGGGTAGATGCCGATGCCGAAATCCTCGCCCGCCCGCTTGCCCGACGCGCGCTCCAGCGCCGGCAGGATGAAGTCGCGCACGGTGCCCGGCCGCACCGCGCTGCGCAGCACGATGGCGTGGAATTTCGGTTTGTCGCGCAGGGCATGGCCGATCTTTTCGCACAGCGCGAGGGTGAGCGAGAGATCCGCACGGCCATGCCGGTCGGTGGTTCCCTCGCAAATGCTGGTGAGGGCGCTGGCCGCGATCGCTTCGGCGAGGTCGGTGGTGGCGCGCAGACGCTGCGCTGTGACCGCCTCCTTGACCAGGCGGCCCACTCCCGGCTCGTTCACCGGCGCCACCGCGCGCCGAATGCTCGCGACCTTGTCCGCGTCGGGATCGACGGCGATGACATGGTGGCCCTGCGAAGCAAGGCACCCCGCTGCGACCGAACCCAGATAGCCGAGACTGAAGACGCTGAGCTGCATTTTTCCACTCCTGCTCAAGCCGCTGCTCTATGGCGGCAACCGACCACCCCACCCTCTGGGCGCCCCGCCGCGGCCGATGCGTTGGCCGCAGCAGGTTTGACCTCACATTTTTCCCCTGACTCGCCGTAGCTGCGGCAACCAAACCTAACTCAAGGGCATGCCTCTGCAAACCCCGAAATGACGCGGTGCAGCAGACGCGGTAAATGTCGCCAAAATATCACTTTTATCTGAGCACGACCGACCAGAATTTCGCGCTTGCGAATGCCTCAAACTCGAATGACCTAGAGCCCAATGCCCGCCGCCGCGGCCTTGCGCCGGGTCAGGGCATGGATCGCGTCCACCATCGGGGTCTCCACCTCGACGATGTCGCCGAGCTCCGCCACCGCGCCCACGATGGCATCGAGCTCGATCGGCCGGCCGCGCTCGAAATCCTGCAGCATGGAGGTCTTGTGCTCGCCGACCGAGGCGGCGCCGTCGATCCGGCTTTCGACGTCGATCGGCATGGTGACCCCGAGCTTGTTCGCCACCGCCTCCGCCTCGTTCATGATGATGCGGGCGACGGCGCGGGTGCCGGCATCCTCGCAGATCGCCTTGAGCGTGGCGCCGGTCAAGGCGCTGATCGGGTTGAAGGCGACGTTGCCCCACAGCTTCACCCAGATCTCGGTGCGGATGTCGGTCTTCACGGGCGCTTTGAACCCCGCCTCGATCAAGGCGCGGCTGAGCAGGCGGACGCGCGGCGACTGGCTGCCATCGGGTTCGCCAAGCGACATGCGGTCATTCGTGATGTGGCGGATGTGGCCCGGCCCGACGATCGCGGCCGCCAGATAGATGGGACAGCCGATGGCGCGCCCGGGTCCGATCAGACCCCATTGCTTGCCGTCCGGGTCGACGCTCTTGAGCCGCCGGTCGCGCAGCGGGCCCGCGAACCCGTGGAAGTACCACCAGGGCATGCCATTGGCCGCCGTCACCACGCTCGTCGCCGGCCCCAGCAGCGGCGCCATGCGGTCGGCGACGGCCCCCGCCTGATGCGCCTTCAGCGTGACGATCACATAGTCCTGCGGTCCGGCCTCGGCCGGATCCTCGGTGACGCGCGGCATCACGGTGAAGTCCCCGCTCGCGCCCACGATGTGCACGCCGTTGCAGCGCATCGCGGCCAGATGCTCGCCGCGCGCGATCAGCGTGACGTCCTCGCCGATGCGCGCCAGATGCGCCCCGATCAGCCCGCCGATCGCCCCGGCGCCGTAGATGCAGATTTTCACTCCGCCAGCCCCAGCCGTGCCGCGAGGCCGATGCGCTGCAGCTTGCCGGTGGCGCCCTTCGGGATCTCCGGCAGGAACACGATCTTGTGCGGCACCTTGAAGTCGGCGAGATGTACGGCGGCGAAGCGGCGCAGCTCCTGCTCGGTCACGCTCTGCCCGTCATGCAGCACGACGGCGGCCGCGACCTCCTCGCCCAGGTTCTTGTGCGGCATCGCGAAAGTCACGACCTGCGCCACCGCCGGATGCTCCATCAGCACGTCGTCCACCTCGCGCGGCGCGATCTTCTCGCCGCCGCGATTGATGATCTCCTTCAGCCGCCCGGTCAGGGTGAGATAGCTGTCGTGGTCCAGCACGCCCTGGTCGCCGGTGCGAAACCAGCCGTTGGTGAAGCCCTCGGCATTCGCCTTGGGGTTGCTGGCATAACCGGCGGTCACGTTCTCGCCACGGATCACGACCTCGCCGATCTCGCCTGGCGCGAGCAGCTTGCCGGCGGCGTTCATGATCGCGATCTCCGGCCCTGCCGCGATGCCGACGCTGCCCGGCTTGCGCGGATGCGGCGGCAACGGATTGCTCGCCATCTGATGCGAGGCTTCGGTCATGCCGTACGACTCGATGGCCGGGCAGCCGAACGTCTCTTCCAGCTGCTTCATCACCTGCGGCGGCAGCGAGGCCGAGGACGAGCGGATGAAGCGGAGCTTGCGCCGCGCGATCACGTCGGCGTTGCGCGGCGCGCGCGCCAGCACCGCCTGATGCATGGTCGGGACCGCGGTGTACCACGTCGGCTCGCACTGATCGAGCCAGGTGAAGAACTTCAGCGTGTTGAAGCCGGGCGGGCAATGCACGCTGGCGCCGGCATGAAGCGAAGACAGCAGCCCGCCGACCAGCCCGTGGATGTGGAACAGCGGCATTACGAGCAGGCAGCGGTCCGGCGGCGTCAACGCCAAGGTGCCCGCGATGTTGCGCGCCGAGGCCGTGAGGTTGCGCTGGCGCAGCGGCACGATCTTGGGCCGCGATGTGGTGCCCGAGGTGTGAAGCACCAGAGCCACGTCGTCCGGATCGGGCTGCGCTGCCCCCGCATCGGCGAACGGGATCGACAGCGCGAAGCTGCCGGCCGGGCCGCCTTCGTCCGGCACCAGCTCGATCACCGGAATGTTGCGACGGGCCGCGACGGCGCGCGCCGGGGACTCCGGGCCGCCTTCGATGATCAGCGCCTTGGCATGGAGGTCATCGAGATAGAAATCGAACTCGTCGGCGCGGTAGGCGGGGTTGAGCGGCGCGGCCGTCGCCCAGCTCGCGACCGCGAGAAAGGCGGCCGCCATCTCGGGGCCGTTCGGCATCACCATCGCAACCGCATGGTCCTGCTGGATGCCGACCGCGCGCAGCGCACCACCGGTCTTCTCCACCAGTCGCGACAGTTCGCCGCGCGTCATGGTCCTG
>DATFDU010000452.1:0-9165 GCA_035251915.1 Dongiaceae bacterium
TCAGGGAGTCGAGACCGAGCGCCGTCAGCACCGCCCGCGTCGGGCCGATCGGCTTGTTGGTGCAGACACCGAGACAGCAGCCGAGATCGCGCAGCTGCGTCAGCGTCTCCACCACCGCCGGATAGACAGTGGTCAGCCTGAACGCGTTCTCGCCGTAATGGACGCTGAAGCGCGGCATCAAATCGGCCGCCGAGTGCGAGGCGCCGACATGCGCGAGAGCGCGCTCCAGCAGCACCGGCGCGCCGTCGCCGATCATGCGACGGATCAGCGCAAGCTCGACCTCCGGAAGCTCGAGCTCTGCGAACAGGGCGTTGACGGCGGCGGCGATGTCGGGCGCGCTGTCGACCAGCGTGCCGTCCAGATCGAACACCAGGGTCTTGCGGCGCAGCCTTTGCGTCATAAATCCGCCGTTTTCAACATGGTAATTCCCCTGGGCTTTCCGGGATTCGAGGATGGCTTGGACTTCCCCCAGGGATATGGCATTTTCCGGCTCCGACCTGCAATCAGCCTTGCGCCGCGGCGGCCGGACGGTCCGCCATCCAGTCTGAGAAGACCATAGCCGACCATGCCAGAACTCAAAGCTGCCGCCATCGTCCTTGCCGCCGGCAAGGGCACGCGCATGAAATCCAACCTCCCGAAGGTCATGCACCGGATCGGCGGCCGGACCCTGATCGGCCATGTGCTCGACTGCCTCGCGCCGCTGGGTCTGGCGCGCATTGTCGCGGTCATCGCGCCGGGCATGGACTCCGTCGAGCAGGAGGTCGCGCCCCATGGCGTTGCCTTCCAGCCCGAGCAGCTCGGCACCGGCCACGCCGTCGGCAGCGCGCGCGAGGCGCTGAAGGACTTCAGCGGCGACGTGCTGGTGGTCTATGGCGACACGCCCTTCGTCGCGACCGCGACCCTGCAGCGCATGTTCGAGCGTCGCAAGGCGCCGGACAACCCCGCGATCGTCGTGCTCGGCATGCGGCCGGCCGACCCCAGCGGCTACGGCCGCCTGGTGCTCGGCGCCGACGGCACCCTAGACCGCATCGTAGAGCACAAGGATGCCAATGAGGCTGAGCGCGCCATCGGCCTCGCCAACTCCGGCGTCATGGCGATCGACGGCTCGGTGGCGTGGCAGTTGATCGAGCGGCTGGACAACAAGAATGCCAAGGGCGAGTTCTACCTGACCGACATCGTCGCCTTCGCGCGCAAGGACGGCCGGCGCTGCGCCGTGGTCGAGGCGCCGCATGAGGAGCTGCTGGGCGTCAACAGCCGGACCGAGCTGGCGGCGGCGGAGGCGATGTTCCAGGCGCGGCGGCGTCTCGCCGCGATGGAGAACGGTGCGACCCTGACCGATCCCGCGAGCGTGTTCTTTGCGGCGGATACCAAGGTTGGCCGCGACGTGGTGATCGGCCCCAACGTGCAATTCGGCCTTGGCGTCGAGATCGGCGACGAGGTGGAGATCCGCGCCTTCTGCCATATCGAGGGCGCAAGCATCGAAACCGGCGCGACCGTCGGGCCATTCGCACGCATCCGCCCGCGCTCGACCATCGGCGCCGGCGCGCATGTCGGCAACTTCATCGAGCTCAAGAATACGGAGATCGGCGCCGGCGCGAAGGCCAATCACGTCAGCTATGTCGGGGACACCACCATCGGACCGAAGGCGAACATTGGCGCCGGCACGATCGTGTGCAACTACGATGGCTTGAAGAAGACCCGCAGCAACGTCGGCGCCGGCGCCTTCATCGGATCGGACTCCGTGCTGATATCGCCGGTCACGGTGGGCGAGGGCGCCTACGTCGCCGCCGGCTCGGTGATCACCCACGACGTGCCGCCGGACGCGCTCGCCATCGCGCGCGGGCAGCAGGTCGACAAGCCGGGTTGGGCGGCGCAGTTCCGCGCCAGGCAGAAGTCCAAGAAGAAGGACTGAACCCACATGTGCGGCATCATCGGAATCCTCGGCAAGCGCGACGTTGCCAACGCTCTGCTCGACGGGCTGAAGCGGCTGGAATATCGCGGCTACGATTCGACCGGCATCGCGACCCTGATCGATGGCCGGATCGACCGCCGCCGCGCCGAGGGCAAGATCACGAACCTCGAGGCGTTGCTGGCGAAGCAGCCGCTCAGCGGCGTGACCGGCATCGGCCACACGCGCTGGGCGACGCACGGCCGCCCCAGCGAGAACAACGCCCACCCCCATGCCACCGACAAGGTCGCGGTGGTGCACAACGGCATCATCGAGAACTTCCAGGAGCTGCGCGAGGAGCTCGGCAAGGCCGGTCACAAGTTCACGACCGAGACCGATACCGAGACCGTGGCGCACCTGCTGACCGACCTCCTCGCCCAGGGCAAGACGCCGGAGCAGGCGATGGCGATCACCATGTCCAGGCTGCAGGGCGCCTTCTCCCTTGCCATCGTATTCGCTGATCGGCCGGACCTGATGGCGGGCGCGCGCCGCGGCTCGCCGCTCGCGGTCGGCTATGGCGAGGGCGAGATGTTCCTCGGCTCCGACGCCATGGCGCTGGCGCCCTACACCAATCGCATCTGCTACCTCGAGGAAGACGACTGGGCCATGCTGACGCACGACGGCGCCACTATCTACAACGGCGACAAGCGCGTGAATCGCGAGGTGCGCCAGACCGCGCTCAGCGGCGCCTTGATCGGCAAGGGCAACTACCGCCACTTCATGATGAAGGAGATCGCCGAGCAGCCGACGGTGATCGGCGACACGCTGCAGGCCTTCGTCAATCCGCTCGCCCGCAGGATCGAGATGCCGGAGCTGCCGGTCGATCTGGCCAAGCTGTCGCGCCTCACCATCGTTGCCTGCGGCACCGCCTATCTCGCCGGCTATGTCGCGAAATACTGGCTGGAGAAGATTGCGCGCCTGCCGGTGGAGATCGACGTCGCGTCCGAATTCCGCTATCGCGCGGCGCCGCTCGATCCCGATGGCGCGACCCTCGTGATCTCGCAGTCGGGCGAGACGGCGGATACGCTGGCCGCCCTGCGCTATGCCAAGTCGCAGGGCCAGAAGATCCTCTCCGTGCTCAACGTGCCGGAAAGCACCATCGGCCGCGAATCCGACTGCGTGCTGCACACCCTGGCCGGGCCGGAGATCGGTGTCGCCTCGACCAAGGCCTTCACCACCCAGCTGGTGGTGCTGGCCGCGCTCGCGCTCGCGACCGCCCGCGCCCGCGGCGCGATCGATGCCAAGCGCGAGGCGGAATTGTCTGCGGCGCTGGTCGAAGTGCCGGCCCGCGCCGCCGAAGTGCTGAACCACGACGCCACCCTCAAGGCCATCGCGCTCAAGGTGGCGGAGGCGCGCGATGTCCTGTTCCTCGGCCGCGGCACGTCCTATCCGATCGCGATGGAAGGGGCGTTGAAGCTGAAGGAGATTTCATACATCCACGCTGAGGGCTACGCCGCCGGCGAGATGAAGCACGGCCCCATCGCCCTGATCGACGAGACCGTGCCGGTGATCGTGGTGGCGCCGAGCGACGATCTGTTCGAGAAGACCGCCTCCAACCTGCAGGAGGTGCGGGCGCGCGGCGGCCGCGTGGTGTTCTTCTCCGACGCGGACGGCATCCGCCGCCTCGGCGCGGAGGCGATGGCCGCGGTCGAATTGCCCAAGGTCGACCCGTTCGTGGCGCCGATCCTCTACGCCATCCCGGTGCAGCTGCTGGCCTATCACGCCGCCGTCGCGAAAGGTACGGACGTCGACCAGCCGCGCAACCTCGCCAAGAGCGTCACGGTGGAGTGACTGCGCCCGGCGGGGCCCCTGAACAAGACGGTTGGATGCGCCGGCAGCTGGTCCTAGTATGCCGCTGGGGATCAGACGGACGAGCATCGGCATGAAGATCGACTATCGGGCGACCGATCGTGCACGCGCGATCATCGCTTCCCTGGGGCGAACCGAGGACATCCGATTCTCCCCGAGCGGCCACCGCCTCGCGATCGCTGCCTTCAACAAAAGCCGGATCGCGCTCCTGGACGTCGAGATTGGCAAGTCCGGCGGAGTGCCCGAGGTGATGTTGACCGGAGGCATCGAGATTTCATCGCCTGCCGTGTCATACCCGCATGGTGTGGACTTTCTCGACGACCAAACGATCGCCGTTGCCAATCGGCAAGGCGGCGTTGCCATTTTCAGGATACCGGCCCCGAATGCCAACGACTGCGATCTCTCGCCGATTCAGTTCCTCGGCCCCGGAAATGGGTCGGTCGTGCACACCCCCGGATCTGTTTGCGTGTCCCACCGCGAAGGCGGCGCTTGCGAGCTGCTGATCTGCAACAACTACGCCGACAATGTGAGCAGGCACACGGTGGATCGCAATGCCGGCTACTCCATTGTCGAGAGCGAAATACTGCTCAGCAAGTGGCTCAACCTGCCGGACGGTGTCTGTGCCAGCCGTGACGGACGCTGGATTGCGATCAGCAATCACAATACGCACGGCGTCTTGATCTATGAGCGCTGCGACGCCTTGAGTGAGGGCTCCAGCCCGGTCGGCGTGTTGCGCGGCGTCAGCTTTCCTCATGGCATGCGCTTCAGCGGAGATGGCCGGCACCTCTTTCTCGCTGATGCCGGCGCGCCATTCGTCCATGTCTATGCCTGCGGCGACCAGGGTTGGCATGGCACGCGGCTGCCGGCGGCGTCGATACGGATGATGGACGGGGAGACCTATCGTCGCGGCCGGAACAATCCGCAAGAGGGTGGTCCAAAGGGCATCGACTTCGACAAAAGCATGATCGTGCTTGCGACCACCTGCGAGCACCAGACCCTGCAGTTCCTGGATGCGGCGGCCGTGCTTGCCGCCGCTTCGGCGGGCTCGCCGGTGGTGGAGGTGGAGTACGAGCTTGGCGCTCTCGAAATCGACGCCCAAACCAGGGCGAAGGCATGGGATGAAGCGGAGAGAGCCGCGGCGGCACGCAGAGTTCGGGAGTTGGAGATGCTCGCGTCCCATCAGGAACGCAGGGCCGAGAAGTTCAAGGCCAAGGCCGCCCGGCAGAAAGCCAAGGCGAAGCGAGCCAAGGTGAAGGCCGCCCTCGTGACCGGCGGCTGGCCGCGGCGGATCACGGCATCCCTGAGCTGGCTCCTTTACGCATTCAAGCGCTGAAATAGCCCCGTTTTCGGGCGATTCTGCGGCCTAGTGTTAAGGCCGGATTAACCATCTGCCGCGACAATTCCCATTCCATTCGCGGTTGGGGTTCGCATGACGCAGGTTTGGGACGTTTCCGTCCTGGTTGACGGTGTGGGACGCATACTCGAGGTGCGCGGCCAGGCGAACCTGCATCTCGGGCAGGACGGCAAGGGCCTGACCGGTCAGTCCATCATCAACTTCGTCAACGACGCCGACGTCGAGCATTTCCAGGGCTTCTTCAAGAAGCTGCGGCCGGTGATCGCGGCGCCGCGCTGCGTCGTGAACCTGAAGACGCCGGCGTTCGGCATCCGCTCGTACGTCATGCAGGCGGAGCCGGGCAATCAGCTCGAAACCTACTGGATGATGTTCGCCGCCGCGGGCCCCGGCATGTCGGCCGCCGCGATCAAGGACGCCAAGATGCCGGCCACCTTCGCCGACGACTCGCGCATGCTGCGCCTGATCGAGATGGCGGCGTCCGAATCCGATTCCACCATGGACCTGACGGTGATCGCCATCGCTGCCCTGCGCGACCGGCGCAAGCGCAGCCAGCTCCAGGGCAAGAACATCGAGCTGATGGAAGCCGAGCTCGAGGCCGCGATCCTCGATCTGTCAAAGGAAGGCAGCGCCTCGAAGACCGCGCCCGGCGAGTTCAGCGTGCTGCACGGCCTGCAGCAGTCGACCCAGCAGATCGAATCCAACCTGCAGGAAGTGGCCGGCAAGTTCGGCGTCAACCGCGATGAGCTCGGCTTCACCTCGACCACGGTGAAGATCGAGCCCGGCAGCTCACCTTCCGCGATCCGCGAGAAGATCGCGTTCGCCTACAACTCGGTGCGCGACGACATCGAGGAGTTCGACCGCAGCGCGACGCCGGTCGACATGATGAAGGTGCTGGCCTTCTGCGCCATCGCCCTCGCCATCGGCGGCATTGTTGGCGGCCTGCTGGCGTATATGCCGTAAGGGCGCAGCGCCCCTACACTCCGAAAGATGGGCTTACTACGCCCCGACGCACGGGCTGAGCGAGCCGATCGGCAAGGCGGCGTCGTTGCCGGTCGCCGTCTTCAGGCTGAACGAGGCGAGATACGCGAAGCCGGCATCGGCGATCGCGACGAACTGGATTTCGCCGCTCGGCCGGCGATACAGCACGAAGCAGTTGGCGGCGTTGTCATGGTAGTTGGGATAAGCGTAGCAGACCTGCCCATGCTCCATCCACCACTTGCCGGGATAGGTGCAACCCTTTTCCCAGTACGCCGTCCGGCCGTCCGGCAGGTGATACTCGATCCAATTCTCGCCATCGACATAGCGGCCGTAGATGGTGAGGTCGTCGAGCGTCTTCTTGATCTCGCCCGGATCCATGATCGCAACGGCGTCGGGCGCGACATCGGATGGCGCTTGGGTGGTGGCGGGGCCTTCCGGACCCTCGATGGTGTCGGCCAGCGACAGCGCCGGCGCCAGGCCGATCGCGCCGAGCCAGAATGCGAGCGCCAGTCTGAGAGGTCGATGAAACGCGGTGGTCATGATGTGCCTGAGGCTGTGGAACGATCTCGAACAATTCTATCGGCGGATTGTGGCGATGTCAGGGTTATCGGTGTCACACCCCTCACACCGCCGGATCGCCGCAGGTCGGTGCACCCTCGAGCGGCAGCTGGTCGGGGTTGCCCTGGTCGAGCGAAAGCGCGTTGCTGATCAGCCACTGGTCGCCGCTCGCGGGATCGAGCCAGACGAAATGCGTCAGGCGGGTGGACTGGTAGACCACGAAGCATTGCGGGCGCCCGTCGTCCCAGGTCGGATAGACGTAGCAGACCGCGCTGCCGCTCACCTTCCAGGTGCCAGGGTGGAGGCAACCGTCCACCTCCCAGACGGTGCGGCCATCGGCGGCGCTGTATTCGCGCCACCGGCTGCCGTCCGGCAGATAGACGCCGCGCACCGTGTGGTTGGCCAGCAGCGCAGTCAGCGCCGCCGGGTCGGTCACCAGCCTGGCGTCGGCAGGCAGGGGTTCCCAGGGCGCCTGGATGTCGCTCGCCGCCAAGGACTGGTCGAACCAGGCCCAGCACAGAAGGGCCGCCGCCAGGCCGATGCCGCGTCGTCGGATTGGGCGCATTGGTCAATCACCTCCGTCGGACGGCGATTGTGTCGCTCTGTACTGCCAGCGGCAAGCCTTGACGGGGGATGCTTGGCCGAATAAAACACAGTAAATTCTTGCAAATTTCGAATGGATTGCGGTAGTGGACGCGATAGATCGGATCATTCTCGATCGAGTTCAGGCTGATAGCACGCAGACGTATGCCGAGATCGGCGCTGCTGCGAGCCTGTCTCCCTCGGCCGTCAACGATCGGCTGAAGCGCCTGCGCGCAGAGGGGGCCATCCGCCGCATGACCGCGGACATCGATCCGGCAGCCGTGGGCCTGTCGCTGCTCGCCTTCGTCCTGGTCGCGGTCAACGAGCCGCAGGGCGAGGGGCGGTTCCGCGAGGCCATGAAGGCGGCGCTGGAGGTACTGGAGTGCCATCATCTGACCGGCGATTTCTCCTATCTGCTGAAGTTGCGCCTGCGCGACACCGCGCACCTTGAACAGTTCCTCATGGATCGGCTAAAGCCGCTCGCGGGGGTCGACCGAACCCAGACGCTCATCGCCCTCTCCACGATGAAGGAGACTCACATCTTGCCAGCCTCTCTGCCCGGCGCTGTGCATGCTTGAGCTCCTGCTGACGCAGACCTGGGTGCTGGCGCAGGGCGGGGCCATCGGCTTCCTGGTCGCCGCGGCGATCGGGCCGATCGCCATGCTGTGCATCCGCACCACGCTGGAGCGCGGCCGGATCGCCGGCATCGCCGCCGGCATGGGCGTGGCGGTGGCGGACACCATCTACGCCGCGATCGGCGCCTACGGCATCAGCTTCCTGGGCGCGGCGCTGACCTCCGGCGAATCCTGGCTCAAGCTGGTGGGTGGGATCGTGCTCATCGGCTTCGGCGTCTACCTCGCGCGCAAGCAGCCGGTAAGCGCAGTGGAGGAGCAGGAGGTGCCGAAGAGCATCGTCGCGGACTTCTGGATGACCCTGGCGCTCACCCTGACCAACCCGATGACCATCCTGTCCTTCGCCGGGCTGTTCGCCGGCGTGTCGGGACTGCGCGGATTCCCGCTGTTCGAGATTCCGGCGCTGTTGCTGGGCGTCTTTGCCGGCTCCGCGGTCTGGTGGATCGCCCTGGCGTTCGTGATCGGTCTCATCCGGCACAAGATCAGCCCCACGACCATGCTGTGGATCAACCGCGGATCGGCGGCGGCCATCATCGGTTTCGGGCTCTATGTGCTGGTCGAGCCGCTGCACGCCTTTGCCCAGCCGCTGGTTGCGAACCTGATGACCCAATGATAGGGTCCCGCGCGCTTTGCCAGGCCCTTTAGGCCCAGGCCAGGTCAACCCCGAAAAAGCTGGAATGCCATGTCGTTAGACAGCAAGACCGTTGCCCATATCGCCATGCTGGCCCGCATCAAGGTGCCGGAGGCGGAACTGGGCGCCCTCGCCCAGGAACTCTCCGGGATCATGACCTGGATCGAGCAGCTGAACGAGGTCGATACGACCGGCGTCGAGCCGATGTCGGGTGTCCTGCAGCGCAACCTGCCGCAGCGCGAGGATGTCATCAGCGAGGGCGGCTACCCGGACAAGATCCTGGCCAACGCGCCCGACGCCGCGCATGGCTTCTTTACAGTGCCGAAGGTGGTCGAATGAGCGCCGAACTGAACAGCCTCACCATCGCCGGCGCGCTCGAAGGCCTGGCGAACAAAGAGTTCAGCGCGGTCGAGCTTGCCCACGCGCACCTGAAGGCGATGGAGAAGCATCGCGATCTCAACGCTTTTGTGGTGGAGACGCCGGAGAAGGCGCTCGCCATGGCGAAGGCGTCGGACGAGCGCCGCGCCAAGGGCGAGGTTGGCACGCTCGAGGGCATCTCGCTCGCGATCAAGGACCTGTTCTGCACCGACGGCGTGCAGACCACCGCGGGCTCGAAGATCCTCAAGGGCTTCAAGCCGCCCTATGAATCGACCGTGACCGCCAACCTGTGGAA
>DATFDU010000453.1:0-11954 GCA_035251915.1 Dongiaceae bacterium
AGCGCCGGGTCCGGCGACTGGCCGGCGATCAGCGCCGCCACCACCTTCTTCTGGTTCGGGATGATGATGAAGAAGACGTTGGCCGCCATGATGGTGCCGAGGAACGCGCCGATATGGACGAAGGCCGCGCGCCCGCTGAACACCTCCGTGAAGCCGTAGGACGCGACGCACGCCAGCACGAACACCAGGAACGCCAGCAGCCCGGTGCGCTCCCCGAATGGCGAGCGGCACAGCAGATCATAGATGATCCATCCTGCTGCCAACCCGCCGACGCTGATGCCGATCGCCTCCCACGGCGTCAGCTCCATCACGCGCGGATCGATCAGCAGGTCGCTGGCGCCTAGATAGTAGATCACCGCCAGCAGCAGGAAGCCGGTGATCCAGGTGAAATAGGCCTCGTATTTGAACCAGTGCAGGTCGGCCGGCATCTCCGGCGGCGCCACCAAGAACTTGGACGCGCGGTAGAACCCGCCGCCATGCACCATCCAGCTCGCGCCGGCCAGCCCCTCGGGCATGCCCTGTTCGCGCCGCAGGCTGGCATCCAGCCAGATGAAATGAAACGAAGTGCCGATCCACATGATGCCGACCATCACATGCGCCCAGCGCAAGGCGAGGCTGATCCAGTCGGCGACGATCGGGTCCATGGCGTTGTTCCCCCTCGGAGGTAGGACCACAAATCTACCAAATCCGCCCCTGGCTTCCGACGCCACTCCCTGGCATCCTGCTGAAAATCATCTTCAAGAAATCGGCGACAATGCCCGATACCGAGGATCTGGCCATATTCGTCCGGGTGGTGGAGCTGGGGAGCCTGTCGGCCGCCGGCCGGGACATGCGCCTGTCGGCGGCCGTGGTCAGCAACCGGATCGCGCGGCTGGAAAAGGATGTAGGGACGCGCCTGCTCAACCGCACCACCCGCCATGTCAGCCTGACCGAGGACGGGTCGCGCTACTACGAGCATTGCGTCGTCATCCTCAACGAGCTGGAGCAGGCGGAGAGCGCGCTCGATGCCATCACCGCCGAGCCGCGCGGCCCGATCAAGGTGACGGTGCCGACCGTGTTCGGCCGCCTGCACATCGCGCCGCACATCCCGCTATTCCTGGAAAAGCACCCGCAGATGCAGGTGCGCCTGCACCTGACCGACATGCTGGTCGACCTGATCCAGGAGCGCATCGACCTCGCCATCCGCATTGCCGAGCTGTCGGATTCCACCGCCATCGTGCGCAAGCTGGCGAGCAACCGCCGCCTGATCGTTGCGTCGCCGGAATACCTCGAGCGCCGCGGCACGCCGCAAGTGCCGGAGGATCTGCTCGACCACAATTGCCTGCTGCTGCGCTTCCCCGGCTCAAAGCA
Source organism: Dongiaceae bacterium (assembly GCA_035251915.1). GTDB lineage: Bacteria > Pseudomonadota > Alphaproteobacteria > Dongiales > Dongiaceae > Dongia_A. The sequence goes on from DATFDU010000453.1 coordinate 1,351, forward strand.
ATATCGCTGGACCCTGAAAGGCCCAGACGGGCCGATCACCCTGCGCGTCTCCGGCAACATGGATTGCAACAGCGGCGAAGCCCTGCGCGACTGGTGCCTCGCCGGCCACGGCCTCGCGCTCAAGTCGCTGTGGGAGGTGGTCGACGATCTCAACGAAGGCCGCCTGGTGCCGGTGCTGACCGACTACCCTCCCCCCAGCCACGGCATCTACGCCCTCTACCCCCACAGCCAGCACGCCCCGCCGCGCGTGCGCGTGTTCATTGACTTCCTGGCCGAGGTGTTCGGCACCAAGCCGAGCTGGGAGAAGAAGCTGAAGCTCAAGCTGCCTTAGCGCGTCGGCTTCCACTCACCGCTGCCTACGCCGGCCGGATGTTCAGGTTCATCTGGAAAAAGTTCTCCGGGTCATACTTGCGCTTGATCTCCTGAAGCCGCCGGTAGTTCGCGCCATAGGCCGCAGCCGCCGGGTCGCCGGGCTCATCCTCGCCGAGATAGTTGACATAGCGCCCCGAACCCAGGAAACGGCCCATGGTGCTATAGCTTTCCCGCGCCCACTCGATGCATTTGCCCGAAACAGCGGGATCCATCCACTCGGACAGGATGACGAGGTTGCAGCCTTCCAATCGATGCGGGAAGGCCGTCGCCTCGATCGGAATGCGGCTCACGGCGCCATGGAAGTGCTCAAGCAGCAGCTGTCCCATCGGCGTTGGACACTTGTCGAAGCAGTCGACCAGCCGCTCGATGGCATCGTCACTCAATCCCGAGAGGAAACTCGACCTCCAGTAATTCAGCGCGCCGCGTGGATAGGCAGCGTCGAGCATCGAATTGAGCTGGCAGTAGGGAATGGGACCGATCTGGCTGAGCGCCGGGGCTCCGAACTGCTGGATGGGCTTCACTGCGGCCTCGGCCGCCGCATACGGCCCGAAATGCGCCACCACCATTGCCGCCAGCTTGGCCCCATCCGGCGCATGAATGAGGCCCGCGACCACCATCATGTCGTCGGGCAGCGACTGGGTCGTCTCGCGGAAGAACTGCAGAACCTCCCTCGCCTGCGCAAACGGATAGGCGATGAGCCCACCGACGATCGTCGGCCCCACCGCATGCAGCCGATATTCCAGCGATGCGGCAACGCCGAAGTTGCCACCGCCGCCTCGCAGCCCCCAGAAAAGATCGGGGTTCTCCTCGGCGCTCGCCCTCAGAACCTTGCCCTCGGCCGTGACGATTTCCGCCGAAAGCAGGTTGTCGAGCGCAAGACCATGTTTGCACATCAGCCAGCCTATGCCGCCGCCCAACGTGAGGCCGGCGATGCCGGTGGTGGAAACGACGCCGCCTGTCGTGGCGAGGCCGTGAAGCTGCGTTTCCCGATTGAGCTCACGCCAGAGGACACCGCCTTGTGCCTTGGCCGTGCGTGCTTTCGGATCGACCAGGATGCCCTTCATCGGCGCAAGGTCGATCATCAGCCCATCGTCGATGGTCGCGCGGCCCGCAACATTGTGTCCACCGCCGCGCACTGCGATCTTGAGCTCCAGCCTGCGCGCCAGACCAATCGCGTCGACGATGTCAGCCGTCCCGTGGCAGCGCGCAATGAGGGCTGGTCGTTTGTCGACGAGGCCGTTGTGAACTCGCCTCGCTTCATCATAGCCCGCATCCACAGGCGTCAGCAGTTGACCACCGAATGTTGCCGTTGCTTGCGACACAGCCTCAGAGATCGCAGTCATGACACACCCCTGGAAAGAGTGAAGCCCACGAGCCGAACTCGCCAGGTCAGTGGCAGGTCGCGACCCGGACAAGTTCGCTCGCCGATTATTGTTCCGAGAACCTTCGCCAAAGCAAAGTCAAAGTTTTCAGGCCATGCTGAATTGCCTTCAGCTATACTTGCGATCATGCGTACCCTGCCGCCGCTCAATGAACTGCGAGCCTTTGACGCCGCCGCCAGGCATCTGAGCTTCAAGAAGGCAGCGGACGAGCTTGGGCTGACGCCGACCGCGATCAGCCATCAGATCAAGTTGTTGGAGGATTTTTGCGGTCAGCCGCTCTTTCGCCGCAGGCCACGCCCGATCACGCTGACAGCTCCTGGAAACAGCTTGTTCACCGTGATCCGGAACGGACTGGATTCCTTCTCCAACGCATTCTCAAGCGTTCGAGAAGCAGCGAGCCATCGTCCTTTGAAGGTTTCGACGACGAACGCGTTTGCGTGCCGCTGGCTCGTGCCGCGACTGCGGGAGTGGAGCGATGCCTATCCAAGCTGCGCTCTCGAGGTCATCGGCACCGACGATGTGCTGGATCTCGCTGCCGGCGAAGCTGACGTTGCGATCCGATATTCGTTCCGCGCGCCGGCTGGACTGGTCGTGCACGAGCTGTTCCGAGATCGCTTCTTTCCGGTTTGCAGCCCGGGCCTGTTGCGGGATTGTCCTCCGATCCGCCGCCCGACCGACCTGCTGCGATTCCAATTCATCCATTGCCTCTGGCCATCATGGCACTTGGAGGCGCCGACCTGGCGCCGCTGGTCGCTCATGGCTCGCCATTTGGATCCTGAGTTTCCGGAGATCGGCGAAAGCGGAGCGATGAATTTTCGCGAGGAGCTCCATGCGATCGAAGCTGTCCTCGCGGGCCAGGGCGTTTCGATCCTCAGCGATGTTGTGGTGAGCCAGGAGCTGGGAGCGGGTCAGCTCGTGAAGGCGTTGGACCTGCCGATTCCGGGTCTGGGATTCTATCTGGTGCACACTCCCGGCCATCCTCGCCAAGCCATGATCGAGACATTCCTCGCATGGATGACGTTGAAGCAGCCGCACAAGGCAACCGGCTAGGTCTGAAGTTCGCTAGGCTGAACCAGCGAGGCTCTGCAGAAGATCTTCGATCTCCTGCTTGCGGCACGGTTTGGAAAGAACGCCGGCCAGGCGCAGGCCGCGCGCCTTGGCGCTGGCGGCCGCCATGTTGAGATAGAGCAAGTCCGCGCCGCTCATGATCACGATCTGGCCGTCATAGGCGTGCCGTTGCAGCAGGCCGAGCAACTCCAGCCCGTCACGGTCCGGCATGAAGATGTCCAGGAACAGCACGGTCGGCTTCCACTCCGACAACTGGAATTCGAGATCGCGGCTGTGGGTCACCGCGCGCGCGGCGTAGCCGATGCCGGTCGCCACGGTGGAGACGAACCGTGCGAAGGCTTCCTCATCTTCGACGATCAGCAGCCGGCCCTGCTCCGCGGACATGCCCCAAGTCCCGTTCATTATCCGACCAAGATACATGGCTTGCGGCGGCCGGTCCTCAAGTCCTGCCTATCCTCCAAATGAAGGATCGACCGCGCGCCATGCTGACACCGCCCCTGTCGCCGGCCCTGCTTCGATCTTGACCCGGTCGCGATGGGTTTTGCCATCATTGGTTTGGTCGACGGCAAGGCGATCGGGGCCTAAGATCGCCATATGATGACTCGACAGCAGGCTGCCGCGCTGGCGGAGCTCTATGACGCGGCGAAGGTACCAGCCCAATGGCCGGTTGCCCTGCAATCGGTGGCGGCGGCCGTCGGCGGCATCGGCGCAGGTCAGGTGGTCTGCAACAAGCGGACCGGCGGCGTGGAATGGGTGACCATTACCGGCCCTTGTGCCGAGCTCGAGCCGCGATACATCAGCCACTACGCTCCGTTGGATCTCTATGTGCCTATGCTCCAGGCTCATCCAGCGCGGCGCTGGCTGCCGTTGTCCCGCACGCTGCCCGACGGCGCAGTCGTCGGCAACGAATGGTACAACGATTTCATCCTTAAATCCGGGATCGCCGACATCCTGGCGGCCAAGGTGTACGAGGACGAGGATACGGCCGTTTTGCTCGGCATCCACCGCGGCCCGGCCTCCGATCGCGCGGTCGCGCAATTCAACGCCGGCGTGCGGGCCCTGCTGCAGCCGCTGGTGCGCGCGACCCGGCAGCATGTCGCATTCCGCCGCATGGGCCGTGCGCTTGCCGCGGCGCACCAGGCGCTGCGTTACCTCTCGGTCGGCGTGGTGCTGACCGATGTCGAGGGCCACGTGCTGGAGACCAACCAGCTGGCCTCCGAGATCCTGGAGCGCGAGGACGGGCTGCAGATCCGCAACGAACGCCTGACCGCAACCCGGACCTTCGACTCCGCGAAGCTGGCCGCCAGCATCGCCGGCCGCGTGCCCGCCGGCGCGGATGCGGAAGGCCATCTGCTGATCGGCCGCAAGGGCGGCGCCCGGCCCCACGCCGTCACGATCGCGCCGCTCGAAGGCGGCGGCGATGGCGCGCGCGCCCAGCGCATCGTGATGGTGCTCATCGTCAATCCCGACTGGCAGACGCCATCGGAACGATCGGTCTCCGCCTTCTTCGGCCTGTCGCCGGCCGAAAGCCGGCTCGCGGCGGCGCTGATGCAGGGTCGCAAGCTCGGTGATATCGCCCGTGACAGCGGCGTCGAAGTCACCACCTTGCGCACCCAGCTCAGCTCGATCCTGCGCAAGGTCGGCGTCCAGCGCCAGGTCGACTTGGTCCGGGTCTTGTCGAGCATCGGCCCCACCGGCCCGCACCGCGCCTGATCGTCCTGACGCAGATTTGAATTGGAGATGATTGCCGGACGCGCGACCTTCTATGATGACGTGTCGCATTGCGTGGCGGGAGTACTCATGATCCGGCGAAACATTGCCCTCATCGTCCTTCTGGTCATCGGACTGGCCGCGCCGGCCGGCGCGGAGGTGGCGCCGCACCAGAAGCCGGACATCGCCGTGTTCGACGAAGTCTGGCGGCTGGTGGACCGGCATTTCTATGACCCTGACTTCCGCGGCCAGGACTGGAAGGCCCTGCGCGAGCACTACCGCCCGCTGGCTGAGGCCGCTCCGGACAAGGATGCCCAGGCCAAGGTCATCTCCGACATGCTGGCGCAGCTCGGCGCATCGCACACCGCCCGCTATCGGCAGAACGACCCGGCCTACTACCAGCTGGTCGACATCTTTTCCGGCTCGCTGCGGCGCGAGCTGCGCGGCCTCTTTCCGAACGGCGTGCGCTATCCCGGCATCGGCCTGTTCACCCGCGAAATCGACGGCACGCTGTTCGTGTCCGGCACGATTGCCGGACTGCCTGCCGAAAAGGCCGGCATTCTGGTCGGCGATGAGATCGTCGATGTCGACGGCAAGGCGTTCGAAGCGGTCGGCTCGTTCGAAGGCAAGGTCGGCGAGAGCGTGACCATGCACGTCCGCCGCGCCGCCGGCGGCGACATCCTGCCGATCGACATGCGGCCGGTCTGGATCGAGCCGGCGGACGCTTTCGAAAGCGCCATGTCCGACGGCGCGCGCATCATCGAAAGCGGCGGCAGGAAGATCGGCTATGTGCGGATCTGGTCGTATGCCGGCAACCGCTATCAGGACCAGCTCGAGGAGCTGCTCTCCGGCAAGCTGGCGGAGGCCGATGCCTTGATCTGGGATCTGCGCGACGGCTGGGGCGGCGCGCAGCCGTACTATCTCGACGTCTTCAGCAAGCTCGGCCCGACCATGGCGCTGACCGACCGCGACGGCGACGACGAGTTCGTCAACATCAAGTGGCGCAAGCCGGTGGCATTGCTGATCAACGGCGGCAGCCGCAGCGGCAAGGAGGTGCTGGCCTACGGCTTCAAGAAATACCAGGTCGGCGAAGTGATCGGCACCCGCACTGCCGGCGCCCTGCTCGCCGGCCGCGCCTATCTGCTCGAGGACGACAGCCTGCTGCTGCTTGCGGTCACCGACGTCGCGGTCGACGGCGAGCGCCTCGAGCGCGTCGGTGTCGCGCCCACCATCGAGGTGCCCTTCCCGCTCGAATACGCCGCGGGCAATGATCCGCAGGTCGACAAGGCGGTCGAAGTGCTGACGCGCCAGATCGGCGGCTGACGATGGCAATGGCCGACTCGCTGCCAGAGGAGCTGCCCTGCTATGTCTACATCCTCGGCAGCTTCGGCAAGGGCGGCTACCGCACCTATGTCGGCTGGAGCTACGACGTCGACCGCCGCCTGCTGCAGCACAACAGCGGCACTGGCGCACGCTCCACCCGCGGCCGGACATGGACGATCCTCTATGTGGAGCTGCATCCGACCCGCAGCGAAGCGATGAGCCGCGAATGGCGCCTGAAGCGCGACCGCCGCTTCCGCCGGCAGTTCACGCTGACGAGCGAATAGCCGCGTCGAATGCGGCCAGCGCCACCCGCTTCGCTTCGGCCGGCATGAACGACGCATCGAAGCCATTGCGCGCGACGGCGATCAGCTCTTCAGCCGACAAGCCCAACGCATCTGCGACGCTCGCGAAGTTCTCATTCAAGTAGCCGCCGAAATAGGCCGGATCGTCGGAATTGATCGTGACCTTGAGGCCGGCATCCAGCATGCAGCGCAGCGGATGGTCCTTCATGTCCCTGACGCCGCAGAGCCGCAGGTTGGACAGCGGGCACACCGTCAGCGCCAGTCCGTCCGCTGCGATCCGCTTCACCAGCGCCGGATCCTCCAGCGAGCGGTTGCCGTGGTCGATCCGGTCGATGCCGAGCACGTCGATCGCCTCCCATACGTAATCCGGCGGCCCTTCCTCGCCGGCATGGGCGACCAGCAGGAAGCCCTCGTCGCGGGCGCGCGCGAAGACTCTCTTGAACTTGGCAGGCGGATGGCCGTTCTCCGATGAATCAAGGCCGACGCCGACGATCTTGTCCTTGTAGCGGAGTGCCTGGTCCAGCGTGCGCTCGGCATCCGCCTCGTCGAGATGGCGCAGGAAGCACATGATCATGCGGGACGTGATGCCGAGCTGTCCCTCGGCGTCGGCCTGCGCGCGGGTGAGGCCGGCCATCACCGTGCCGAACGGCACGCCGCGCGCCGTGTGGCCCTGCGGATCGAAGAAGAACTCGACATAGCGCACGTTCTGGCTGGCGGCCTTGCGGAAATAGGCCATCGCCAGGTCGTAGAAGTCGACCTCGCGCAGCAGCACCGACATGCCCTGATAATAGAGATCGAGGAAATCCTGCAGGTTGGTGAAAGCATAGGCGCGCCGCAGCGCCTCGACGCTGTCATAGGCCAGGCGCACGTTGTTCCGCCCGGCGAGCGCGAACATCAGCTCCGGCTCCAGGCTGCCCTCGATATGGATATGTAGCTCCGCCTTCGGCAGGCGGCCAATCGTTGCGTCAATGTCAGGCATGCAATCGACCCTCTGAAATGCGAACCGCCCCGGCGTGAACCGGGGCGGTTCCACTCCAATCTAGCAGACGCGGACTTAGCTGGGAATCTGCCCGTCGATGCCGTCCGCCAGCCAGTTCATCCCGGCGATCGCGCCGTCGTCGAGTGCGGTGCCGGCCGCCACCTTCTCGGCGCCGCTCTGGTCCTTGATCGGGCCCTGGAAGATCACGATCTGCTTGCTCTTGATGCCTTCTTCCGCGGCCTTGCCGGCCTTGGCAACGTCGTCCGGCATGTTCGCATAAGGCGCCATGACCAGCATCCCGGAATCGAAGCCGCCCCACACGTCCCCGCTCGCCCAAGTGCCGGCGATGGCGTCCTTGGCGCGCTGGATGTAGTACGGATTCCAGAAATCCACCGAGGCGGTCAGCTGCGCCTTGGGCGCGAGGCTGGCCATGTCGCTGGCCTGGCCGAAGCCGAGCACGCCGCGCTGCTGCGCGACCTGCAGCGGAGCGCCTGAATCGGTGTGCTGCGCGATGATGTCGGCACCCTGGTCGATCAGCGCCTTGGCGGCATCGCCTTCCTTGCCGGGGTCGTACCAGGTGTTCGCCCATACGATCTTCATGCGCGCCTGCGGGTTGATCGTGCGCATGCCGATGATGAAGGCGTTCATGCCCATCACCACTTCCGGGATCGGCACCGAGCCGATATAGCCGACAATGCCCGACTTGGAGAGGTGGCCGGCGATCACGCCCTGCACATAGCGCCCCTCGTAGAAGCGGATGTTGTAGGTGGCGACATTGACGTCGCGCTTGTAGCCGGTGCAATGCTCGAACTTCACGTCGGGAAAGCGCTTCGCCACCTTCAACGTCGGGTTCATGTAGCCGAACGAGGTGGTGAAGATCAGCTTGTTGCCTCTGCTCGCCAGGTCCGCGATCACGCGCTCCGAGTCCGGCCCTTCCTTCACGCTCTCGACGAAGCTGGTCTTCACCTGCTCGCCGAGCTCCGATTCCACCGCCTTGCGCCCGACGTCGTGGGCATGGGTCCAGCCGAAATCCTCGACCGGGCCGACATAGACGAAACCGATGCCGAGCGGATCGGCCGCCGCCGCGCGCCCGATGATCATCGGTGCCGTGCCGGCCAGCAATCCGCCGCCCAGCAGCTTGTTGAATGTTCTGCGTTTCATGGGTTCTGCCTCCTTGTTCCCCGTGTTCGTTGTCCTAGTTTTCGCAAACTTCCCTGATCTAAGCCAAGAAATTCTCTGTTACCCGGCCGCATGGAACGGCCGCCCCAGGCAGGCCGGCGCGTTCAGCCTGATCTTGACCTTATCCCGCGAAATCGCCACCAGCACGACGATGGTGGCGAGGTATGGCAACGCGGAGACCAGCTGCGAGGGCACCACCACCGGATACCCGAACAGCGTGATCGCGCCCGCCGCCTGGATCGCGAGCGAGCCGTACATGATCCCGCCGAACAGGTAGGCGCCCACCAGCAGCCAGATCGGCCGCCAGGTCGCGAACACCACCAGCGCCAGCGCGATCCAGCCGCGCCCCGCCGTCATGTTCTCAGCCCAGCTGGTCGAGTAGGCCAGCGACATGTAGGCGCCGGCCAGTCCGCACATCGCCCCGCCGAACAGGGTCGCGGCATAGCGGATCAGGATCACCGGATAGCCGATGGCATGGGCGGCGTCGTGCGAATCCCCGACCGCGCGCAGCACCAGCCCGCGATGGCTGCGGCGGAGGAACCAGGCCACGCCGAACACCGCGATCAACGACAGATAGACCAGTCCATCCAGCCCGAACAGGATCCTGGGCAAGGGTTCGACCGCCGTGCCGACATAGGATGCACCCACCAGCGCGCTGAGCCCCGTGCCGAAGATGGTCAGCGCCAGCCCGGTCGCCACCTGGTTGGCGAGGAAGGTCAGGGTCAGGATCGCGAAGATCAGCGCCATCGCCATGCCGGCGAAGAAGGCTGCCACGACGCCCAGCAACGCGCTGCCGGTGTGCACCGTGGTCGCGAAGCCGACGATCGCGCCGACCAGCATCATACCTTCGACGCCGAGATTGAGCACGCCGGATTTCTCCGTCACCAGCTCGCCGGTGGCCGCCAGCAGCAGCGGCGTCGAGGCGGTCATGACGCTGAGGATGAAGCTGATGACGATGGTCTGGTCCATCACGCCCCCACCGGCTTGGCGCCGCGCAGGCGGTACAGGATCAGCACATCGCAAGCCAGCAGGAAGAACAGCAGGATGCCCTGGAAAATGCCGGTCACGGCGTTCGGCATGCCGAGATCGATCTGCGCCGCCTCGCCGCCAAGATAGGACAGCGCGAGAATCAGCCCGCCGAAGGTGACGCCGATCGGATGCAGCCGTCCCAGGAACGCGACGATGATCGCGGTGAAGCCGTAGCCCGGCGAGATCGAGGGCGTCAGCTGCCCGACCGGCCCCGCCACCTCGAACATGCCGGCAAGGCCGGCAAGACCGCCGCCCACCATCAGCGACAGCCAGATCAACCGCTCCTGATTGAAGCCGGCGAAGCGCGCCGCGCGCGGCGCCTGCCCCAGCACGCGCAGCTGGAACCCGATGACAGAACGCGTCAGCACGATCCAGCCGACGATCGCCACCACGAAGGCGACCAGCACGCCGAGATGCACGCGCGTCGCCTCGACCAGGATCGGCGCCGTCGCGCTGGCGGAGAACAGCGCCGTCTGCGGAAAGCCGTAGCCTTCCGGATCGCGCCATGGGCCGGTGACCAGATAGATCAGCAGCAGCTGCGCGACATAGGTCAGCATCAGGCTGGTCAGGATCTCGTTGGCGTTCCAGCGCGTGCGCAGATAGGCCGGCACCGCCGCCCACACCATGCCGCCCACGATGCCGAGCAGCATCATCGCCGGCATCAAAACCATCCCCGGCACATCCGGATAGGCGAGCGCAAGGCCCGCGGCGAAAATGGCGCCGAGCGTGTATTGCCCCTCCGCGCCGATGTTCCACACGTTGGCACGGAATCCGATCGACAGGCCGACGCCGATCAGGATCAGCGGTGCCGCCTTCACGAACAGCTCCGGCAATCCGGTCGCGCTGGTCAGCGGCGACACCAGGAACACGTAGAGGGATTCGAGCGGATCCTTGCCCAGCACCGCGAAGATCACCGCCGACGTCGCCACCGTCAGCACTAGCGCCAGCAGCGGCGCGGCATAGGTCCAGAGGCGCGACCGCTGCCCGCGCGGCTCAAGCCGAAGCATGCCGCCCTCCGGACTTTGCGAGCGCAATTGCATATCCAGACGACACCCCTTCCCACCTTGTGGGGGAAGGATGCGTAGCCTTAGCGAACGCAGTGAGCTTAGGCGCAGCTGGATGGGGGGTGACGCCGCACGAGCGCTTGTCAGAGCGCACCAAGAGAGGCAGGCTGCAACGCACGGCACCTCCGATCGCTCTCCTCGACGATCGTGCGGCGGCGTCACCCCCCATCCCAACGTTCCCCCACAAGGGGGGAAG
>DATFDU010000454.1:0-2348 GCA_035251915.1 Dongiaceae bacterium
CCGTCGAAGCTTTCGAAATCGACCTCGGCGTTGAAGCGGCGGTGGGTATAGGCGAAGGTCAGCTTGTGATCCGCGCCGAGATACCAATCGGCGCCGACCCTGGCGGCGATATCGAGGCCGTCCTGGATATTCGCTTCCAGATAGTCCTCGGTGGAATGGTAATCGTAGTCGGCGCCGCTGAAGGCGGCGAACAGGTTGATCGGATCGTTGAGGCGCCAGTCGTAGCGCGCCTCGGCCTGGAAGATGTCGACATAGCTCTCTTCGCCCAGCCACAGGTGGTTGTAGCTGATGTTCGGCGTGACGAACAGCTCGCCGATCTCCAGCCGGATGCCGGCCTGGGCGCCCACGGTCTGGGTGTCGAACTCGTCGAGCTCGATCTGGTCGCCGTCATAGAGCGTGACGTTGCCGAACAGCATGTGGCGGTCCTGGCCCGGCAGATCATGCTCGACCGACAGGCGGGCCAGCGCCTGGATCGATTGGTCGTCCTCGGTCGGCGCGGCGTTGTTGAGCTCGAAATCGCCGACCACGGTGCGGACCCGGTCGACCTTGTTGCCGCCGGCGCGGTTGCTGTCGAACTGGTAGCCGAGGCTGAGCAGCAGGTTGACCCGAGTGTCCTGCGATTGCCGGTCGATCGTTTCGGCGTAGCGCTGGATGTTGGTGCGCAGCCGTGGATCGATGTCCAACTTCAGCAGGGCCTCGAACTCGTCCTTGGCCTCGCGCAGGTTGCCGAGGCGATAGAGCACGATGGCGCGCAGGGCCCGGATGTTCGGCTCCTGCGGCGCGAGCAGGGTGAGGCGGTCGAGGGTCGCCGAGGCGCCGAGCAGGTCGCCATCCTCGATCTGCTTCAGCGCGAAGCGGTAGGACAACATGATGTCGTCGGGATTCTCCAGCACCTGGTCGTAGGTGATGTCGCCCGAGGCCGGCAAGGCGTCATCCTGCGCATCGGCTCCGGCCGAGAGGCCGATCAGGAACAGGGCAATTGCCCCGCAAAGTCCCGGCGCACCGCGCGCCTTCGTCGGTCCAATGGGCACGGAATCCCCCCGTGGGTGCGGTGCCGCTTCCCCCGGCACTTGGCGCGCCCATTATAGGTGGCGATTCCGCGCCGACAACCCGGTCTTGCGCAATTCGAGTGGACGCGCGGCGTTTTCAGGCAAGCCAAGGGATATTCGGGCGGACCATGTTGCGCGCGCCCCATAAGGCCGTTACGAACCGGCGGGGGCTGGCCATTTTTTCGGAGCGCGACTTGCCGATCCTGCTGGGGCTCGATACGGGCGGAACCTACACCGACGCGGTCTTGTTCGATCCCGCGCGAGTCGACGTCGATGGCGGCGTGATCGCCAAGGCCAAGGCGCTTACCACCAAGCACGACCTCGCGATCGGGTTGACCGGCGCGGTCGAGGCGATCCTGCCGCATCTGCCGGCGGGTCGCGGCATCGCCGACATCGCCATGGTCTCGATCTCCACCACCCTCGCGACCAACGCGATCGTGGAAAAGCATGGCGCGCCGATCTGCCTCATCCTGATCGGCTACGACGCCAAGGCGCTGGAGCGCGCCGGCCTGCGCCAGGCGATGGGCGGCGATCCGGTGGTGATGGTGGCGGGCGGCCATAGGCCGACCGGCGAGCCGCAGACGGAGCTGGATGTGGCGGCGGTGCGGGCGGCGATCCTGGAGCACGCGCCCAAGGTCGCGGCCTTCGCGGTCAGCGGCTACTTCTCGGTCCGCAATCCCGCGCACGAGATCGCGGTGCGCGCCCTGGTGCGCGAACTGACCGGAGAGCCGGTGACCTGCGGCCACGAACTCACCTCCAAGCTCGACGCGCCGCGTCGCGCGCTCACGGCTGCGCTCAACGCCCGCCTCATTTCACAGCTGCAGCAGCTGGTGCAGGCGGTCGAGGGGCTGCTGGCGCGCAAGGGCATCAAGGCGCCGTTGATGGTGGTGAAAGGCGATGGGTCGCTGATCAAGTCCGACCTGGCGCTGACCTGCCCGGTCGAGACAATCCTCTCCGGCCCGGCCGCAAGCCTGGTCGGCGCGCGTCACCTGTCGCGCGAGGATGACATCCTGGTCTCCGACATGGGCGGCACCACCACCGACATCGCGATGCTGCGCGGCGGGCGCCCGGTGCTGAACAAGGAAGGCGCGACGGTCGGCGGCTGGAAGACCATGGTCGAAGCGGTGGCGGTCCACACCTATGGACTCGGCGGCGACAGCGAGGTGCGGATCGACGACCATCATGGCTTCACGGTGGGCCCGCGGCGCGCTGTCCCGCTGAGCCTGCTGGCAACCCAACATCCCGCTGTCCTGGCCACGCTGAGAGCGCAGCAGGCGAGCGAGGAGATGGTGCCCCATC
>DATFDU010000455.1:0-7855 GCA_035251915.1 Dongiaceae bacterium
AAAGTGCCGGCGTTGCCGGCGGAAGTGCGCACGCTCGGCGGCGGCGTCCTGTCCCTGGTGGTCGCGCTGGTGGTCGGCGCGGTCATCGCCTTCGCCGCAAACTATCTGCTGCAGGACCGGATCGAGAATGGCGCCGCGATCTGGGCAGCCACCATCGCTGTCGCACTGGTTTATTTCGCGGCGGTGCTCGACAAGCTGCTGGGCACCGGCGTGCTGTCGCGCCTGGCGCAGCAGGTGATCATCGTCCTCATTCCGCCGCTGGCGCTGATCTTCCTGGTGCTCGGCACCATCTTCCTCGGCATCGCGACGCCGACGGAAGGCGGCGCCATGGGCGCATCCGGCGCCCTCTTCCTCGCCTTCGCCAAGCGCCGGCTCGACTTCAAGACCATGAGCGACGCGCTGGAGGCGACGACGCGGCTGGCCTGCTTCGTGATGTTCATCCTGATCGGTTCGCGCATCTTTTCGCTCACCTTCTACGGCATCAACGGCCACATCTGGGTGGAGGAGCTGTTCACGGCCCTGCCCGGCGGCGAATGGGGCTTCCTCGTCGCCGTCAACATCCTGGTCTTCGTCCTGGGATGCTTCATCGACTTCTTCGAGATCGCCTTCATCGTGATACCGCTGCTGGCGCCGGTCGCGGCCAAGTTCGGCATCGACCTGGTCTGGTTCGGCGTCATCCTGGGCGTCAACATGCAGACCAGCTTCCTGACGCCGCCGTTCGGCTTCGCCTTGTTCTACATGCGCTCGGTTGCGCCGGCGGCCGCCTGGTTCGACAAGGTCAGCAAGCGCACCATCGCCGGCGTCAGCACGGTGCAGATCTATCGCGGCGCGGTCGCCTTCATCATCCTGCAAGCCATCATGATCGTGGTTGTCCTGCTGTTCCCCCGGCTGTCGATTCCGGACGCCGGGCCGGCGGTCGATCCCTCGACCATCGAGATCGAACTGCCGCCGCTCGGCGGCGAGGGCCAGCCCGAACTGCCACCGCTGGATTTTGATCTCGGCCAGCCGCCCGAGATCAACCCGCAGTGATCAATCCACAGCGAGCCGACATGGAAAGGGCCCCTCGCGGGGCCCTTTCGCTTGTGCCGTCGATACGGGCTACAGCATCTTCTTGCGCTGCAGGCCCATCATGAAGGTGTCGTAGGTGTGCTCCGACACCTGGAACCACAGATACTGGTCGGCCCGGAACGCCGTCATCGACTCGTAGATCTTCTTGAACGCGGCGTTCGTCGCCATCACCTCGTCGTAGGTTTCGTTCGCGGCCTTGAACGCCGCTTCCATCACGTCCTGCGGGAACGGCCGCAGCTTGGCGCCGCCCGCGGCCAGCTTCTTGAGCGCCGCCGGATTCTTCGCGTCATAGCTGGCCATCATGTCGCAATTGGCGGCCTCGGATGCCGACATCACGATCGACTGGTAGCTCTTCGGCAGCTCGTTCCACTTGGCCGTGTTGACCAAGGTATGAAGCATAGGGCCGCCTTCCCACCAGCCGGGATAGTAGTAGAACGGCGCGACCTTGTTGAAGCCGAGCTTCTCGTCGTCGTAGGGGCCGACCCACTCGGCGGCATCGATCGTGCCCTTCTCGAGCGAGGGATAGATGTCGCCGCCGGCGATCTGCTGCGGCACCACGCCGAGTTTGGAGATCACCTTGCCGCCGAATCCGCCGATGCGCATCTTGACGCCCTGGAGGTCGGCGACCGACTTGATCTCCTTGCGGAACCAGCCGCCCATCTGGGCGCCGGTATTGCCGCAGGGGAAGCCGATCAGGTTGTGGCCGGCCCAGAACTCGTTCATCAGGTCGATGCCGCCGCCGTAATACATCCAGGCGTTCTGCATGCGGCAATTGAGGCCGAACGGTACCGCGGTGCCGAGCGCGAAGGTCGGGTCCTTGCCCCAGTAGTAGTAGGTCGCCGTGTGGCACATCTCGATCGAGCCCTTGCCGACCTCGTTGGCAGCTTCGAGGCCCGGGGCGATCTCGCCGGCGGGGAAGACCTGGACCTGGAACTTGTTGTCGGTGGCTTCCGCGACATATTTCGAGAAGGTCTCCGCCGCGCCATAGATCGTGTCCAGGCTCTTCGGGAAGCTCGATGTCATGCGCCATTTGATGTCCGGCGCGCTCTGCGCGATGGCGGGCGCAGCGATCGTCGTGGCGGCTGCCGCGGCGCCGAGGCCGGCGGTCGCGATAAAGGTACGTCTTTTCATGGTGTTCGAATCCTCCCTGGATGACGGGCTGCCCATTCCCGGCGCAGTTCCCCTTGCTCACTATTTTTTCCTCTGGGGCAGCCACCAGCTGGGCCGCCTGGAAGCCCGCCTAGCTAACCCATGAGTGCTGACAAAAACAAGAAGGTATGGCTGACACCGGGTGGGACTGCACTTCACCCTAGACCAAGGTCGAACCCTGGCATGGCATCTCCAGCCGCCTGGGCCGTCGGGCGCGAACAGAAGGACATGCGGCAGGACCTGCATCTGCCGCATGCCTGCTGCTGCAGCGTTGGCTCGGCGCGATCTAGCCGCGCGCGATATATTCGCGTAGCGACTGGCTTTCCGCCTCGGCTTCCTCGACCTTCATCTTGACGACGTCGCCGATCGAAATCATGGCGACGATCTTGCCGCCCTGGCGCACCGGCAAATGGCGGAAACGCCGCTCGGTCATCATTGCCATGGCCTCATCCACCGTATCCTCCGGCACGCAGCAGGTGACGTCCTTGGTCATCAGCTCCGCCACCGGCCGGGCCAGAACGTCGGCGCCCTTGACGCCGACCGCCCGGATGATGTCGCGCTCCGAGATGATCCCAGCGATATCGCCGTTGGGCTTCAGCACGAGCAGGGCGCCAATACGCTCGCGCGTCAGGACCTCCGCTGCATGCTGAAGGCTTTCGTCAGGTGCAACGGAGATCAGCCGGTGTGGTTTGCCGTGAAGGATACTTGCGATGGTCATGCATTGCCTCCTTCGCCAATCGCGAAAGCGGGCCCCGATCCCGCAGACCAGGGCAAATCTTAAGACCAATGGCCCCGGGCGGCAAGCAAATGCCCCCAAATGCCAGCGTGCATTCCCGGATGATGAGGCGTAGCATAACCCCATGACGGCAAAGCAAACACTGCCCGATCCGCACACCCTGGGCCTGCAGGCCCTCGCCTGGCTGGCGAGCGACGAGGAGCGCCTGGTGCGGTTTCTCAACCTCAGCGGCCTGACGCCGCGAGGCTTGCGCGCGACCGCGACCCAGCCGGAATCCCTCGGCGCCGTGCTCGATTACCTGCTGGCGTGGGAGCCGCTGCTGATCAGTTTTTCGGAAGAGCTCGGCGTAGCGCCGGAAATCATCGCACATACCCGCCAGAGGTTGCCGGGCGCCCCGCTGCTGAACTGACCTGCACGGATCAGTTCCGGATCAATCCTGGTTGATCGATCTTGCTTCGCCGCGCGTGTCGGCGCCGCTCGGCAGCGGCGCGGCGGGATCACGGATCCACGCCGCCATGTCGTCATAGACCGTGTACTGATTGAAGTCGCGCAGCAGCAGGTGATAGCCGCGCGGATAGATCGCGATGCGGCCCTGCTCCGGCGCCAGGTCGCGGAACTGCGGCAGCGCCCGGTTGACCGCGCCGCGGTCGAGGATGCCTTCGCGCTCGCCGAACAGCAGCAGCCAGCGCGGCTTGTCCAGCTTGGCGGCCGCATCGAACGCGTGCGTCATCAGGTTCACGAGGCCATAGGCGGTATCGATCCTGGTCTGCTTGATGACCAGCGGGTCGCGCGCCAGATCGCGCAGCGCGGCGCGGTTGCTGGACGCCTTGGCATGCACGCCGGTCGGCACCACGGTGACCCATGGAATGAAGTGCGCCGCGCCCTCGGTGATCTTGAGTGCCAGCGGCGACAGGGTCTGCCAGCCCCACACCGCCGGCGCCGCCAGGATCAGGCCGTCGGCGACCGGCGGATCATCGCCCACCGCCGCCGTCATCACCACCGCGCCGCCCATGCTCTCGCCCAGCAGGAACAGCGGCAGGTCCGGATGCTTCGCCTTGACCAAGCGCGCCGCGACCCGGAGGTCGTCGATCATCTGCTTCTCGCCGGCCCAGATGCCGCGCTCCGGCGCCAGGCCGAAGCCGCGCTGGTCGTAGGCGTAGAAAATAAAGCCGCGCCGCGCCATGCCCTTGCCCGGCGCCGCGAAGCCCTTGGAATAGTCGTTGAACCCATGCAGCGCCAGGATCACCGCCTCCGCCGGCCGGTCCCACGGGTACCAGACGCGCAACGGCAGGTCGGCCCCGTCGGCCATGTGGAACGCGATCTCGTGGCCGTCATTTTCGACGATCCGCGGCTGATCGACGGGCGGCCCGATCTCCTGCAGCCGCGGCGCACAGGCGGCGAGCAGCAGAGCCGAGAGGATGAGAGCTGAGAACTTGACTAGCATGACCGCCGGCTCATGCGCCGCGCCTCATTCGCCGCCGGGCCCACGCCGCGTCAGCTGCAGGAAGATGTCCTCGAGATCGGTCTCGACCGTGGTCAAGTCCGCGATCTCCAGCTGGCTGGCGCGCACTTGGTCGAGGATGTCCGAGACCCTGGTCTCCGACGGCCGGTAGCGCAGCTTCAGCTGGTGCGGCGCGCCGCCTTCGACCAGCCAGCGCTTCAGGCTCTCCGGCACCGCCGCGATGTCGCGCGCCAGCGTCAGCACCAGCTCCTTGCTGTCGACCCGCGCCAGCAGGTCCTCCTTGCGCTCGCAGGCAATCACCTTGCCGTGGTTGATGATGGCGATGCGGTCACACAGTTCCTCTGCTTCTTCCAGGTAGTGCGTGGTGAGCAGCACCGTCACGCCCTGGCGGTTCAGCTCGCGCACATAGCCCCACAGCTGCTGGCGCAGCTCCACGTCGACGCCGGCGGTCGGCTCGTCCAGCACCAGCACCGGCGGGTTGTGCACCATCGCCTTCGCCACCATCAGGCGCCGACGCATGCCGCCCGACAGGGTGCGGGCGTAGGAGCCGGCCTTGTCCGACAAGGCGAGCGCCCGCAGCAGCTCGTCGGTCCGCCGCTCCGCCTTCGGCACGCCATACATGCCGGCCTGGATGTCCAGCAGCTGGGCCGGCGTGAAGAACGGATCGATGTTCAGTTCCTGCGGCACAATGCCGATCGCCGCCGCCGCATGGCGCGGATCGCGGTCGAGGTCGATGTCCCAGATGGTGACCGTGCCCGAGGTTTTGATCACCAGCTGGGCCAGGATGTTGATCAGGGTCGACTTGCCCGCGCCGTTCGGTCCCAGCAGCGCGAACAGGCTGCCACGCGGAATCTCGAGGTCGACCTGGTCCAGCGCCGGCTTCGGCTGTGCCGCTCCGTTGGAGGGGGCATAGACCTTGCTGAGGCCGCGGATGGAGACGGCGGATTGGGGCAGGGAAGGCGGGTTGGGCACTGTTCGGGCTGCGGTGCGCGGCGGTTGATTCACCGATGCGCGCATGGGTATCATCCGCTCGAAATGGGGTCAACGCCGGGTCCATCAGGGGCTCCAGGTTGGGCCCTCTCTTACGAGAATCCCGCAAAGTTGGATGAAAATGGAACCGTTCGAGATCATTCCGGTCGAAACCACCACGGTCGCCTGCGACGGCGGCGACGGGCCGCTGGGGCATCCGCGCGTCTATCTTACCCTCAGCAAGGATGGGGAGATCGAATGCCCCTATTGCAGCCGCAAATACGTGCTGAAAGAGGGCGCCAAGGCTGCGGCCCATTGATCCTGACGGGAAAGGCCGCCAAATCGCCTAATCTGGCCGGCGTTTAGTGGCATAGCAGAAGGCGGCGCATGTCCAAACCCAAGCATGTGTATCTGGTCGACGGCTCCGGCTACATCTTCCGGGCCTTCCACGCGCTGCCGCCGCTGACGCGCTCCGACGGCACGCATGTCAACGCCGTGCTCGGCTTCACCAACATGCTGCTGAAGCTGCTGGACGAGACCGACGCCGACCATATCGGCGTTATCTTCGATGCCGGCCGCGTCAGCTTCCGCAACGAGATCTACGCCGACTACAAGGCGAACCGGCCGGACGTGCCGCCGGAGCTGATCCCGCAATTCGGCATGGTGCGCGAGGCGACGCGCGCCTGCAACGTCGCCTGTGTCGAGATGGATGGCTTCGAGGCCGACGACATCATCGCGACCTATGCCTGCCGCGCCAAGGAGGCCGGCGCCGAGGTCACCATCGTGTCCTCCGACAAGGACCTGATGCAGCTGGTGAACGACAAGGTCCGCATGCTGGACCCGATCAAGAACAAGCCGATCTCCTTCCCCGAGGTGCAGGAGAAGTTCGGCGTCACGCCCGACAAGGTGATCGACATCCAGGCGCTGGCCGGCGATTCCACCGACAACGTGCCGGGCGTGCCGGGCATCGGCGTCAAGACCGCCGCCGAGCTCATCAACACCTATGGCAGCCTGGAAGAGCTGCTGAACCGCGCCGCCGAGATCAAGCAGCCGAAGCGGCGCGAGAACCTGCTGGCCAATGCCGAGCTGGCGCGCATTTCCAAGAAGCTGGTGACGCTGAGCTGCGATATAAAGCTGGATACACCGCTGGAAGGGCTGGAGCGGCGCAAGCTCGACGTGCCGCGCCTGATCGAGTTCGTGAAGGCGAACGAGTTCCGCGCCCTCGCGACCCGCATCATGGCGCGCCACGGCGGCGAAGGAAACGGCGCCGGACCGAAGGTCGACACCGCCCCGCCCGCCATGCCGGCGACTGTCGGCACGTCGCTGGCCGCCGCGCCCAAGGCCGAGCTGCCGGCGCCGCCGGCCGCGGTGCCGTTCGATCTCGCCAAGTACGAGCTGGTGCAGGACAAGCCGGCGCTGGAGCGCTGGGTGCGCGAGGCGCGCGCGCTGGGTTCGGTCGCGTTCAGCACCAGGACGACGTCGACCCACGTCATCAAGGGCAGGCTGTGCGGCATCGCTTTGGCGCTCGCGCCCGGCAAGGCCTGCTACGTCCCGTTGGATCATGGATCGGGCGGCGATCTCCTCGGCGGCGAGCGCCCCAAGCAGGTGCCGATGACCGAGGCGCTCGGCATCCTGAAGCCGCTGCTAGAAGATCCGTCGGTGCTGAAGATCGGGCACGACATCAAGTTCGATCTCGCCGTCATGACCAAATACGGCATCGCGCTCGCGCCGATCGACGACGCCATGCTGATCTCCTATGCGCTGACGGGTGGCGCGCACAGCCAGGACCTCGACGAGCTGTCCACGATCAACCTCGATCACAAGCCGATTGCCGTCAGCGACGTGTGCGGCACCGGCAAGTCCGCGGTGACTTTCGATAGGGTGCCGCCGGAAAAGGCGCTGGCGTGCGCCGCGGAGAAGTCCGACGTGGCTCTGCGCCTGTATCAGGTGCTGAAGCCGCGGCTGGCGCAGGAGCGCCTGCGCACGCTGTACGAGACCATCGAGCGGCCGCTGGTGCCGGTCGTTGCCGCGATGGAGGTTGCCGGCATCAAGGTCGACGCCAGGGCGCTGCAGGCGCTGTCCGAGGATTTCGCCGGCCGCATCGCGCAGATCGAGGGCGAGATCCGCGACATCGCTGGGTCCGACCTCAATCCCGGCTCGCCCAAGCAGCTGGGCGAGGTGCTGTTCGACAAGCTGAAGCTGCCCGGCGGCAAGAAGGGCAAGACCGGCGCCTACGGCACGGGCGCCGACGTGCTCGAGGAGCTGATCGTTACTTCCGGCCACCCGCTGCCGCAGAAGATCCTCGACTGGCGCCAGCTGACCAAGCTCAAGAGCACCTACACCGACACGCTGCAGGGCGAGATCGACCCGACCACCGGCCGCGTCCACACCACCTACGCGCTGGCGCTGACGCCGACCGGGCGCCTGTCCTCGAGCGATCCCAACCTGCAGAACATCCCGATCCGCACCGA
>DATFDU010000456.1:0-6986 GCA_035251915.1 Dongiaceae bacterium
GGCGCCGGCTTCGAGGTGGTGGATCTCGGCATCAACAACGCGGTCGAGAAATACATGGCCGCGATCGACGAGCATGCACCCGACATCCTCGGCATGTCGGCGCTGCTCACCACCACCATGCCCTACATGAAGGTGGTGATCGACGCGCTGGTCGAGAAGGGCGTGCGCCAGGATTACGTGGTGCTGGTCGGCGGCGCGCCGCTCAACGAGGCCTTCGCCAACTCGATCGGCGCCGACAGCTATTGCCGCGACGCCGCGGTCGCGGTCGAGACGGCCAAGCAGTATATGGCGAAGCGGCAAGGCTCGGCGATGGCGGCGCGGGCGTAAGTTCTTCGCTGGTTGCAATGATGAACGGCCCCGGCCGCAAGGCAGGGCCATTCGCCTACCGCGAGCAGCTTCGCAGGTGGCGCCTCAAGGATCGATCGCTTCCGCGCAGGCGTCCGTGGGCGTTGCAGCGGGATGTCCAATGACGGGCACGATCTTGATAGCGGCGGACGCGATACGGCACGGCGCCGCGACGAGTCCGCAGCCCGAAACCGCCAAGCAGATTAGAAGAGCGAGAAATGTTCTCATGTCATCGCTCCGGGGCACGAAACGACGAGGCCCAAGCGCTCACTTAACCCGCCCATATCCGCAAATCTCGTCAGGAAGAGGCGTGCAGGGCGTTTGAACAAACGCTGCAAGTGGCCGAACAGTTCCATGCCAGTCCCGACCGACGAAACACAAACTGCTCGTCGGTCGGACACCCCACGGTTAGGCGAGGGGCTCGGCCGCAAGGCGGGGCCGTTTTGCTTTGAAGCGCGTCATTGCCTGGCACCGATGCACGATCGTCGCGCGGCCGATTGCGCACGGTGCGTCCGCTTTGCTCAGCGGTCTTGGGTCAGGACCAGAGCTGCGTACGGGCCGATCCCGACCTCGCCGTGGAAATCCAGGCCGTCATAGCCACCTCGCTCGGCAGTGGCGTCATGGCCGGGATGGCTGCCGAAATCGGAGCTGTATCCGGACCAGTCGCTGTTGAAGCGCACGCGCCAGGCGCCTGGGCGCGGCAGGCCGATCCTGTAGCGGTCGTAGGCGCGGTTGGCGACGTTGAGCACGAGGACCACGTCGTCTCCCGGACCACCGCGATCCCACCGATGAAAGGCGATCACCTTGTCCGGGTCGCTGCAGTGGAAGACGTTGACGTTGTGTCCCTGGAGGCCGGCGAACCTCGCGCGATCGCGGCGCATCCGGATCAGGTCCTGGTACAGCCGGAAGATGCCGGCGAAGCGCTGCTTCTTCGACCAGTCGAGCGGGTCGACGTCCCGGAACCATTCGTCCTCCAGGAACTCCTGGCCCTGGAAGACCATCGGAATTCCCGGCGCCGTGAAGACCAGCACCGCGCCCAGGGCGGAACGCTTTCGCGCGAACCAGCCGCCGGGATCCTGCGGCGCGATGTCTTGCGGCAGGCGAGCGCGGCCGTTGGCGACTTCGTCATGCGACTCCGTATAGATCACGCGCCTGAACGCATCGTCATCGTAGCGGCCGAGGATCGCCGCACGCACGTCCGCCATGCTGCGATCCTCGTCCCGCCCGGCGATGAGCGCGCGGCGCACGGGATGGACGAAATTCGCAGCCCACTGGGAACCGAACGCGGCGCCGCCACTCTCGACACCGCGCGTCAGCCACGGATTGTCCTGCAGATCCTCGGCGATGCTGATCTTCCACGGACTGCGCTCGGCGATCTCGCGATTGATCCACTGCATCAGACTGTAGCCGTCGGGAAGCGCCTGCCCGGCATCGGCTTCGTTGCCGAAGACCGTGCGGATATAGAGTGTCATGTCCCAGCGCAGGCCGTCGGCCCGGCAATCCTCGAGCCAATAGAGCGCGTTGTCGCGCAGGTACTGGCGCACTTCGCCGCGCCCGTAGTCCGGCCGTCCGGTGTCGCTCCATGGCGTCCACGAGCGCCAGTCGTTGTAGAAATAGATGCCGCCTTTGCCGGGCTCGAGCGCTCCGTCGAACTGCCAGGTGGTCAGATCGCTCGGCCCCAGGTGGTTGTAGACAACGTCGATGATGACGGCGAGGCAGAGCTCATGCGCGACCTTGACGAAGGTCTTGAGCTCGTCGAGGCCGCCATAGTTGCTTTCCACCGCGAAGATGTCGCTCGGGTTGTAGCCCCAGGAATAGCCGCCGGGGAATTCGGCAAGCGGCATGATCTGGACCGCATTCGCGCCGAGCTCCACCACGTGCGACAGCCGCTCGATCGCCTTGGCCAGATTTCCCGGCGCGCCGCCCTGCTCGTCATTGAAGGTGCCGAGATGCATCTCATAGATGACGAGCTCGTTCCAGGGCGGCATCCGGAACGCATCGCCGCTCCAGTCGAAGCTGTCGCCATCGACGATGACGCAAGGACCGTTCGAATGATCGACGTCGCGCGCATAGGGATCCTTCCGCTCGAGCCGCTGCGAACCGTTCCAGATCACATAGCGGTAGCGCTGGCCGGCACGGGCGCCGGGCACCTCGCCCGACCAATAGCCGCCGCCCTCGCGGCTGAGCGGGTCGGAGTCGTCGGACCAGCCGTTGAAGTCACCGGCGACGGCGACCGCCTCCGCGTGCGGCGCCCACACCCGGAACGCCGCACCGCCCGGAAACGGCAGCGATCCCATTCCCGCTCTGGAGGACGGCGAGCTGCTGCGTGGCAGGGGCTCGATCTTCGCTGTATTGCCGGTCATGGCCCACTCCCGCTTTCGGTGGGATAATGAGCCATTTTCGCACTCGACAAGGTGACGCGTCTATGCGCCGTCGCCTGCGGCTGATGTCCGCTTTGTGCCAATTACGGACGTTTTTCCGCCTCCCTGGACTCTCGATCTAAAGGACACTTGCGGTCCGGCCGGGCTTGGGGCGTTAGGAGTGGTCCGGCATCATTCTCTCTCGGAGCGGAACCATGGCGCGCGACATCCTGATCCTGGGGGCATCGTACGGCTCGTTGCTGGCGACGAAGCTCCTGATGGCGGGCCACAACGTGACCCTGGTCTGCCGGCAGAAGACCGCCGCGCTCATCAATCGCGAGGGAACCGAGGTTCGCATCAAGCTGCGCGACGAGCCGATGCACCGGGCGATCTTGTCGCGCGGCCTGCCTGGAACCCTGGATGCGGCCGCGCCCGAGGACGTCGATCTCTCCCGCTATGATCTCGTCGGTCTTGCCATGCAGGAGCCGCAATACACCAACCATACGATCCGGGTCCTGCTGATCAAGGTCGCGGAGGCGAGCCTGCCTTGCCTCTCGATCATGAACATGCCGCCCCTGCCCTACCTCAAGCGGATTCCGGCGCTGGCCGACATGCAGCTGGAGGAGGCCTACACCAACGCCCAGGTGTGGGAGCGGTTCAAGCCGGGACTGATGTCGCTGTGCTCGCCCGATCCGCAGGCATTCCGGCCGCCGGAGGAAGCGCCGAATGTCCTGCATGTCGGCCTGCCGACAAACTTCAAGGCCGCGACCTTCGCCGATGAGGCGCACAACCGGCTGCTGCGGGAGCTGGAGACGGATATCGCCGCGGTGACGCTGGATGGCCAGGACGTTCCGGTGAAGCTCAAGGCGTTCGATTCGCTGTTCGTCCCGCTCGCCAAATGGTCGATGCTGTTGACCGGGAACTACCGCTGCATCACGCCGCACGAGCCGCGCTCGATCCGCGATGCGGTGCATGCGGATCTGAAGCTCGCGAAGTCGATCTATGACCATGTCGATGCCATTGCCCGGCGCCTGGGCGCCGATCCGAAGGACCAGGTGCCGTTCGAGAAATACGCCAAGGCGGCGGAGAGCCTTCTCAAACCTTCGTCGGCCGCCCGCGCGGTGGCGGCCGGAGCGCCCTTCATCGAGCGGGTCGACCTGCTGGTGAAGCTGATCTCGCATCAGCTCGGCATGCCCAGTGCCGAGATCGACCGCACGGTCGAGATCGTCGATCGCAAGCTGGACGACCGGATCGTGCCGGGCTGAGCCGGCCGGCGCGATCTATCCTCGCGTCCATGCAATCGCTTATATTCGGACTATGACCAGTCCGTACACTCGCATCGAGGTCCGCCCGATGGCCGGCGCGCTGGGCGCCGACATTCATGGCGTGGACCTCGCCCGGCCGCTCGACCACGCGACCTTCGCCGAGATCGAGCGCGCCTTTCACGACCGCCTGGTGCTGTTCTTCCATGACCAGCGCCTGACGCCGGAGCAGCACCTCGCCTTCTCGCGCCGGCTGGGGCCCCTCAGCCGCTCGCCCTACATCAAGCACATGGACGCGTATCCGGACATCATCGCGGTGCTGAAGGAGGCGGACGAGCGCAACATCAGCACCTTCGGCAATGCCTGGCATTCGGATTTCAGCTTCCTCGAGGAGCCGCCGCTGGGCTCCGTGCTCTATGCGCGCGAGGTGCCGGATCACGGCGGCGACACGCTGTTCGCCAACATGTACAGCGCCTATGACGCGCTGTCCGAGGGCATGCGGCGGATGCTGGACGGCCTCAACGCGATGCATTCCGGCCGGCCCTACGGCGTCGGCGGCGTGTCGCCCGATCTCAAGGTCTCGCGCTCCATCGGCATCGAGCGCAACCAGCCGGAGGCCGACCGCGAGGTCGCGCATCCGGTCGTGCGTGTCCATCCGGTGACCGGCCGCAAGGCGCTGTTCGTCAATGCGATCTACACCACGCGGTTTGAGGGCATGACCGAGGCGGAGAGCCGGCCGCTGCTCGAGTTCCTCTACGCCCACGCGATCCGGCCGGAGTTCACCTGCCGCCTGCGCTGGGCTACCCACGACCTCGCGATCTGGGACAACCGCTGCGCCATGCACTACGCCGTCAACGACTACGATGGCGCCCGCCGGCTGATGCACCGCACCACCATCAAGGGCGAGCGGCCGATCGGCGCGCGGCCTTGACGAGCATGCCCTGACTTCCCACACTCCAACCATGCGCTCAATCGCCAGACTGCGCCGTGCTGCTCGGCGCGTCCCTCATCGACGCTGGACATTCAATCGGATCGTCGGCGGGTTGCGCCGCGTCTGGCAGCGCATCCTTGCAAGCCTTGCCACCTATTTTCCGCCGGATGAGCCGCAGCCATCCCCGCCGCTGGCCAAGGCCGCCGCGCTGCGCGAGGGCGCGCTTCTGTCCGAGTCGCTCGACGTACGGTCCAACAAGCACGTTGCCTGACGGCGCCGCGCTGCCTCTTTCCTGCCAGCATCACGCCGATGCCAGTGGTAGCGTCATGCGCTCGGCCAGCAGACAGGGGAGGAGCAGATGCCGAAGCCGATCATGAATCTCGACGAGGTCTCTTTCGACGACATCGAGGAGAACGGCAAATACACCTCGAAGCGGGGCTCGATCGGCGCGCACATCGGCGCCAGGAAGCTCGGCTACAACCAGACGGTCGTGCCGCCCGGCAAGACCCAGTGCCCGTTCCACTGCCATCACGGCGAAGAGGAGATGTTCCTGATCCTGGAGGGCGAAGGCGAGCTGCGCTTCGGCGACCGGCGCTATCCGATCCGCCGGCACGACGTGATCGCCTGCCCGCAGGGCGGACCGGAGGTCGCGCACCAGATCATCAACACCGGCACTACCACGATGCGCTACCTCGCGCTGTCGACCATGTCGGAGGTCGATGCCTGCGAATATCCGGATTCGGGCAAGATCCTGATCGTCACGGGCCAGGGCGCCGACGATGTGCGTGGGATGTTTCGCGCCGAGAACACGGTCGACTACTACGATCGCGAGCCGACTTGAACCTCGAGCGCCTCTCGGTTCAGTTAGTGGACGTTTATGCTGATAAGCGGCGAAATGATGCTGCGCGTGACCTGCGCGAATATCGCCTCACGTGCGCGAGCAGCAAGTTCGGTATCATCAGGGTCGCCGCCAAAGATGGTGTTCGGCGTTGGCGATATCAACGTCACGCCACCCCGATGGAACAGGGTGGTCGCTGATCCGACGAGCAGCTTCCGGCCCTGGCCGATATCTGCGGTCGTGAAGTCCAACCTGAGTGCAATACGAAGGACGCTATTCTCCTGAAGCTCGTATGGAACTTGAGCAACGCTGGGTCCCCGTACTGAGATCGGTACGTCATAGCCTTTGCTTTTGAAGGCCGCTTCTATGAAGGCCACTATTTCTTCTCTGGTGGGCCAAGGCCCGAAGTGCTCAACGACCTGCGGATCGTCGTGCTCCACGTATATATCAATCACGATAAAGCTTGGACCCATGAAGATGGGATGTGGATCACCGATCGCCTGAGCTTGCTGTGCAAGACTCGGGGTTCCGAGCATGGCGAGACCCAGGGAAAGCGCTAGCAATTTCCAAAATCTGGCCAAGCATCGTGCCATGTCTCGCGCGGCGCCTTGATACCAACGTTCCATCGATTTGGCCCTCTACCGAGAAAGCAGGTTGTTCGATAATTTTGGCAAACATGAGGCTGGCCGAAGAAGAGATTATTCCTCCGGCTCCTCCGGGAACTGCTTTGCGCCGGGCGGAATCACCGTGCCCGGCAGCTTGCGCGAGGTCCAGATGTGGATGGCTTTTGAGAGGTCCGCCGGCTCATCCAACGAGCCGGCCTTGATGCTGAGATAGTCGCTGTCGAGCGCCTCGTGCCACAGGCGCGAGCCGCAGTCGGGGCAGAAGGCGCAGCGCATGCGCCGGCCGCTGTCGGCGAGGCGAGTCCAGGATTTCGGCGTGCCTTGCGTGACGCGGATGGTGCCCGCCGGCATGGCCAGCGACATGCCGAAGGCGGACGAAGACTGATGCCGGCATTCCAGGCAATGGCAGACATAGAGCGCGAGCGGCTCGGCATCGCATTCGTAGCGCACCCTCCCGCACTGGCAGCCGCCGCGTTTCATCAGCCTCTCAGCTCCTCCGGCTTCAGGCGGAAGATGCGGCCGAAGCCGGCGACGAACAATCCTTCGAAGTAGCGAAAGCGATAGAACCTGAAGTCGCCGAAGCCGGCATACATCGCCGCCTCCGGGTGAACCGCGAGATAGCGCGCC
>DATFDU010000457.1:0-2439 GCA_035251915.1 Dongiaceae bacterium
GCCCCATGCCCCCTGCTCTGCTTTGCGATGCGAGCACCGGCTATCGAACCACCCCACCCGTCATCCCGGCCTTGAGCCGAGATCCATTCCTCAGCCGCACGTGCGACTGCCAGGTGGACCCCGGCTCAAGGCCGGGGTGACGGAAGAGTGCGTGGCGACGCCGTTGCCACCAGACGAACAGCCCTATTGCACCGCCGCCAGCTCCTCCGACCAGATCGCCAGCATCTCGTCGATGTTGGGCGCGATGCGGTGCATCTGGGAGTTCTCGTAGGCGTGCCACATGTAGTCGACCTGCAGGATGCTCTTCTCCTCGTCGCTGTAGAGCGCTTCCACCGCCTTGTTGGTGACGACGTTGCAGGTGGTGTCGAGCAGGGACAGCACGTGCCCCGACTCCTTGGAGACCACGTGCTTCAGCAGCTTCTGCGCCAGCTCCGGCTGATCGGTCTCCTTCACGATCGCCGTCGCCTCGACCCAGATGATGCCCTGCTTCAGGCCGTTCTTCGGATCGGGCACGCGCGCGATGATGTTCTTGTGCCCCTGCTTGCGCACCGCCGAGGTCAGGTACGAGCCGGCGCCGATGCAGCCGAGCAGCGAGCCGTCCAGCAGCCCCTTCTGCGCCTGGGTCAGGTCCGCGACCAGGGTGCGCGTGTTCTTGAACATGGCGCGCAGCACCATGCGCACTTCCTCGAGCGCCGCCGCATCCAGCTCCTGGTACGGATTGATGCCGGCATGCAGCGCCATCGGCAGGATCGGCCAGTCGCCCCAGTCCATGACGCAGATCTTGTCCTTGTTCTTGGCGTCGAACACCGCGTCGTAGCTCTTCCACTCGTCGGGATCGGTGACGTCGGTGTTGATGCAGGCGCCGACCCAGCCCCAACGGGTGGCGACGCCGATGGTCTTGCCGTCGGTCAGCAGCGGCTCGAACGGCGGCTTGAACTGGTCGTAGAAGGTCGCATAGACGTCGGCGTAGTCGTCTGGGTTCAGCTCCAGCGCCAGGCCGGCCGGGCCCATGCGCGTCACCCACGGCATGTCGGTGGAGACGAGGTCGACCTCGCGGCTGGCGCCGGCCTGCAGCTTGGCGAAGCCGCCGGGCGAATCCACGATCAGGTCGAACGAAATGTCGGTGTCGTTCGCCTGGTTGAACGGATCGATGATGCGCGGGTCGTTGTAACCCTCCCAGCACATATATTGCATCTGGGTCGCCGCGTGGGCGCGGGTGACCGCCCCGCCGAAGGTTGCGACGCCCGCCGCGGCCGCCGCGCTCTTCATCAGGCGACGGCGCGTCATGCCGGCCTCGTCCAGGCCCATCGCCGCAATCTGGCGCTGATAGAATTTCGGCAGGTCGCCGTACCAGGTCTTGCTCATGATCCGTCTCCCCGTTTGTCGCGCCGATCCGAATGGCGCCGTCCCTGTTGTTGCGCAAAGTCTAACAGCCGATTTTCGCGCTGGCGATAGGGCGGCCTGTGACTCCTTGCCCAAAAAGCATGGCGCCAGATGACAACGCACGTCACCCTCGACTACTCTCGCGCTCTGCAACTTCCATCGCTCTGCGAACCATTCGGGGGACCAATGAAAAAGACCATGAAGGCCGCCGTGCTGCACAAGATCGGCGACCAGCTGCAGATCGAGCAGGTGCCGATTCCGGCGCCTGGCCGCGGCGACGTGCTGATCAAGGTGACGGCGTGCGGCGTGTGCCACTCCGACCTGCACGCCATCGACGGCGACTGGCAGCCGCTGCCGAACCTGCCGCTGATCCCCGGGCACGAGGTCGCCGGCCATGTCGCGGCGGTCGGCGAAGGCGTCACGGACCTGAAGGTCGGCGATGCCGTCGGCGTGCCGTGGATGTACAGCGCCTGCGGCAAGTGCGAGTTCTGCATGGCCGGCATGGAGACCATCTGCAAGGCCGGCGAAGCCAGCGGCTACACCAAGCCCGGCGGCTATGCCGAATACATGGTGGCGGACGCCGCCTTCGTGGCGCGCCTGCCGAAGGACGCCGACTTCTACCAGCTGGCACCGATCCTGTGCGCCGGCGTCACCACCTATCGCGGCCTGAAGCGCACCAACGCGCGGGCCGGCCAGTGGATGGCGGTGGTCGGCATCGGCGGTCTCGGCCACATCGCCGTGCAGTATGCCAAGGCGATGGGCTATCGCGTCGCCGCCGTCGACGTCGCGGACGACAAGCTGCGCCTCGCCAGGAAGCTCGGCGCCGAGCTGACGGTCAACGGCCGCGAGAAGAACGCGCCGCAAGTGCTGCAGGACAGGATCGGCGGCGTTCACGGCGCCATCGTCACCGCGGTCGCGCCGCAGGCGTTCGAGCAGGCCATCGCCATGCTGCGCCCCGCCGGCACGGTCTGCTATATCGGCCTCCCCGGCGGCAAGAAGGACGAGATCCGCGCCTCGATCTCCGCCATCACCAACTGGGAGCTGTCGGTGCGCGGC
>DATFDU010000458.1:0-5355 GCA_035251915.1 Dongiaceae bacterium
TGACCATCGTCACCAAGTCGAACGCTCAGCGTCACGGCATGGTGCTGTGGGACGACGTATGCAAGGAGGTCATCCGCGACTATCCGGATCTCAAGATCGATTGGATGCTGGTCGATGCCATGACCCAGCGCATGGTGAACAAGCCGCGCAGCATCGACACCGTGGTCGCCACCAACCTGCACGCCGACATTCTCACCGACCTGGCGGCGGCTCTGTCGGGCTCGCTCGGCCTCGGCGCCACCGCCAACATCGATCCGTCGCGCCAGCATCCGTCGATGTTCGAGCCGATCCACGGCTCGGCCTTCGACATCACCGGCAAGGGCGTCGCCAATCCGCTGGCCTCCTTCTGGACCGCAGCCCTGATGCTGGATCACCTTGGCGAACAGAAGGCGTCGGCGCGCTTGATGTCGGCGATCGCTGCGGTGACCGGCCGCCGTGAGGTCGTGCCGCCGGACCTGGGCGGCAATGCCACCACCCGGCAGGTCACCGACGCGGTCATCTCAGCCATCCGCGGCGCCAACGCTTGAGCGGGGCGGCAGCCGGAACGCAGGCTTTCTGATCAGGTCGGCGCGGTCTCGTTGCCGCCGTTCGACCTGAAAGGATTCGGCACCGGCATCATCAGGAAAGCGCGTTTGGCGACCAGATAGGTGTGCGCGAACCGTCGCTTGAGGCGGGTGCCGATCGGCTCCGGATTGAACGGAATCCGGGCGAGCTGCGGCGCCAGCAGGCCGATCGCCGAGCGCTGGGCGAATCCCAGGCGCCGCTCGCGCGGGCTGTATTGCAGCAGCAGGTGCGCGATCCACAGGCAGTTCGCCGGATAGAAGAAGGTGCCGTCCAGCACGTCGAGCGTGCGCTGCACCGTCGATGCCCAGGCGCCGAACCTTTGCTCCAGATAGAAACGGTCGCGCCAGTCGAGATCGAGCGGGATCGGGTCGGTGAGCGACCGCTGCCAGGTGGTCATGGCATCCATCCACAGCGACAGCGGCCTTGGGCGCGCGTGGAAGAACGACCGCAGCAGGCCGCCGGCGGTCGGCGCGCGCTCCGTCAGGCCCGATCGGAAGAAGCGCGCCCAGTGCGCGCAGCGGCCGATCTCGAAGCCATGGCCGGCGGCGATCGTCAGGCCGGCGTCGTGCATGTGATCGGCGCGGCCGCTGACGCACATCGCGGCGGTGGGATGGAAGATGGCGCGGTCCATGTGCGCGATGACGGCCGCTTGCCGCGCCCGGATGTCGACCCCGTCGATCCCGGGATTGTCGCAGAACCGGTGGACGACGCCGACCTCGGCCGCCAGGCGTGGCGGCAAGTCGTGGTCGGCGCGCGCCAGCATTTCATGCACATCGGTGAAGGCGTGGAAGTCCACCTTGGCGGCAGTGGCCGCAGCCAGCACCGTGCGCGTATCGAATCCCGCGGTCAGGCCGACCGTGCGCTCGCGAAACGCCGCCTCGCCCCAGTTGCCCATCACGGTCTTGAGCGTGGTGGCGAGCAGGCGGACATCCTTGCTCTGCGAGGACTGCGCGGCGGAGAAGCGCACCGGGCGGATCGTGCCGGTAACGGGGTCGATCGTGCGCAGCGCCAGCAGCTTGAACACATTCTCCCGGGTCGTCAGCGGCGCCGGAATCCAGTCCATGCCCTTCTCGTGGGCGATCCGCCACGGCAGGCGCTTGGCCGGCCCGACGTTCGGCAGATAACCGCCGAGAATGGCCGGGCTGCTCGAGATCCAGATGCCGTCCGTGGTCTGGCGGTGATAGAGGCCGAGCAGGCCGGCCGCATCCTGCCAGCATTGCGCGGCGGCGATCAGCGCCCATTTGCCGGCCCAGAACGCGGTCCATTCCTCGACCTCCGAAGAGTGCTTCGACGGAAAGGTCCGTTCGATCGACGCGCCCGGCGCGTCGGCGGCAACGGCGAGGCCGAGCAGGTAAAAAACCTGGCCGTCGCGGGATTGCAGCCTGGCAACGCGGAGCTTGGGGCAGAGAGACAGGATCAGCCGGTCGGCGAGCTGCAAGGCCTCCCATTCCGGACGCACCCGGACGGCCTGCGGGCCGAGGACGAACTGCTTCTGGTGTGCAACGAGCGCTCGCACGTATTTGGCCTGCCGCCCGATACTAGGTGCCTGACGGGATTTGCCGCGCCGCTCTTTTGATGCCCAGACGGTTGATGGTCCTCATCGCCGGTAAGCCCATGGGAGTGAATCAGCGTTCAAAACACCTGACGATCGAGGCAGTTCCCGCCAGCCCGCCGCAATCGCCCTCGGGGGTTGCCGTTCTGCATCACCACGGATCGGCGAGGGAACCGCCAGGCTGTTTTCGACATTGCGTTCTGTTCCGGCGCCAAGGGTCGACGGCGCGCAAAGGGTGGGTACGGAGCAAATGATCGCCGCATTGTTGGACGCGGGACGCGCGGTTCACACGGTGATTCGCGGCGATTCGCCGGCTCTGTCGAAAGAGGCGCTGTCCCGGACGATCAATTTCGCCCGTATCTCGCTGATCGTCGGTCTCGTGTTCCTGCACTATGAGTGGTTTCCAAACGCCCGCATCTCGCCGTTCCGCGGCCTCGATCCGGAGCAGAACCAGGTCGCGACCTTCGTGCAGAGCTTCGTGCTGTTCTTCTTTTTCAGCGTCGTGCCGTTGCTCAGCACGATCTCGGGCTGGCTGTTCTTTTCCTTCCGGGACGATGCAGCGTCCGCGCTGCGCAGCCGCATCCGGCGCCGGTTCTCGTCGCTCTATCTGCCGCTGGTATTCTGGAATGCATTGTTCCTGGCCGTCCTGCTGCTGCTGTTCCAGGTCAGCCCATCGCACCGGCTGCTGGCGGAAATGAACATTGATCTCGGCACGGCCGGCACATGGGATTATGTGAATGCCGTATTCGGTGTGACCCATCACCCGGTCGGATTCCAGTTCTGGTTCGTTCGAGACCTGTTCGTGACCGTGCTGGTCAGTCCGCTGCTGTGGCTCATGCTGACGCGGGCGCCGCTGCTCGGCGCGGCATTCCTGGGCGCGGCGTGGCTCGTCGGGCACGACCTGTGGATCTTCTTCCGAACCGACGTGGTGTTCTTTTTCTACCTTGGCGGCTGGATCAGGCTGCGTGGCCTGCTGGTGGAGATCGGTGCGCGTGCGACCCTGGTGATCCTGTCCGCCTACGTTGCGATCTGCGCGGTGCGGACACTGGCGCCGTACGTGATCGACGGCGATCCTTTCATCCTGCGGGTCATGACTCGCGGCATGCGCCTTGTCGGCGTGCTGGCATGCTGGGGCCTGTTCCAACGCATCGCGCCCACGGCGATCGGCGGGTTGGTCGCGCGCTTCGGCGGGCTGGCCTTCTTTCTCCATGCCGCGCATTACCCGCTGATCGCGGAAGTGAAGCTCATCCTGTGGGATCTGCTGCCGACCGAGACGCAGCCCTGGATGCTCGTTCACTATGTCGTGAGCGTCCTCACCACGATCGCGATCGGCATCGGGCTCGGACTCCTGCTGACACGCTCCGTCCCCAGGGCCTTCGCCCTGCTGAACGGCGGCCGCGTGGTCGCCTAGTTCACGCTCCTAGTTGACCGGCCCGCGGATGCCGCCTTCGCCGGTCACCGGCTCGGCCGCTACCTGTCCGATGGCCCGGTTCACCAGCACGGTCACCACCCACAGCACCACGCCGATGCCGATCAGGATGCCGGCGACCTTGTATTGCACCGGATCGCGCCCGGTCCACGGTCCGGCGAGGAAGGCGCAGGCGAGCGCGCCGATCACCGGCAGGAAGGTCGGCGTGCGGAAGTGGTCATGCCCGACCGTTTCCTTGCGCAGCACCAGGACCGCGACATTCACCACGGTGAAGACGCACAGCAGCAGCAACGCGGTGGTGCCGCCGAGGGCAGGAACCCCTCCGACAAAGGTGATGAGGCCGAAGGCGAGCAGGGTGGTGAAGGCGATCGCGACGTAGGGCGTGCGCCGCGACGGATGCACCTTGCCGAGGATCGCCGGCAACACGCGCTCACGGCTCATGCCATAGACCAGGCGGCTCGCCATCAGCATGTTGATGAGCGCGCTGTTGGCGACCGCGAACATGGTGATGAGGCCGAAGACCTCGAGCGGGAAGTCCGGCGCACCGGCCTGCACCACCTTCAGGAGCGGCGTCTCGCCTTCGCCGAGCTGCTCGGGTGCCACCAGCGTGACCGAGGAGATCGAGACCAGCACATAGATCAACCCGGTGATCAGCAGGCCGGTCAGCAGGATTTTCGGGAAGATGCTGCGCGGCTCCTTGCACTCCTCCACCATGTTCACCGAATCCTCGAATCCGACCATGGCGAAGAAGGCGAGGGTGGTCGCGGCGATCACCGACCAGAAGGCGCCGCGCTCTGCACTGGCGCTGAACTGCGTGACGCGCGAGACGTCGCCTTCGCCGGCGCCGATCGCCCAGAGGCCGATCAGGATGATGATGAGCAGGCCGGTCAGCTCCACGCAGGTCAGCACCACGTTGGCCTTCACGCTCTCGCCGACGCCGCGGAAATTGATGATGGCGACCAGCGCCATGAAGCCGAGGCCGATCAGCGTGATGCCGATGGTGCCGCCAAGGCCGAGGTCGAAGGCATCGGACAGGTTGGCCGCGAATGCGCGCGAGGCAGTCGACGCAGAGGTGATGCCCGAGCACATGACCGCGAAAGCGACGATGAAGGTGATGAAGTGGATGCCGAACGCCCGGTGGGTATAGAGCGCTGCGCCGGCGGCGCGCGGATACTTGGTCACCAGCTCGAGATAGCTGAAGGCGGTGACGACCGCGACGGCGAAGGCGACCACGAACGGCATCCACACCGCGCCACCCACCTGCTTCGCCACCTGCCCGGTCAGGGCGTAGATGCCGGTGCCGAGGATGTCGCCGACGATGAACAGCAGCAGGAGCCACGGCCCCATGACGCGGTGCAGCGAGGGCTCGACGGTCTTGGCGGTTTCGGGGACGCTGTCGGAGGAAATGCTGCTCATCGCAATATCTCGGCGCTGTGATATACTGAACTATGCGCTTGCCGCAGATTGCGTCAATGGCGTTGGACTTGATCCTCGGTCCGGAACCGCACAATTGTCAGACGGTTCGCGCACACCTTGAAAGCACGGATGATGCGAGAGAGACCCAATCGCAACCGCAAGCCCAGAGCCATGATCGACGGCTACGACGAGATCGAGGTCGCGTCGATCGATTCCTTCCCGGCCAGTGATCCGCCGGGGTGGATCGAAGCAAAGGCGCATCCCTACCCGGAAGAAGGCCCGGCGCCAGTTGCGAAGGCCGCTCTCCGCAAGAGTGCCCGTTAGCGCCCGGCATTTGCACTTCGCCTATTGTGGATGCGCTTCCTGGAAGCTCATATTCCATTGTATGTCGCGA
>DATFDU010000459.1:0-21281 GCA_035251915.1 Dongiaceae bacterium
CGACCGCGTATCGACTTACCAGTGGCGCAGCTATACGGCGGAACATCATCATTGCGCTGTCTGCGGGTGCGGAACCTACAGCGACCTCGTCGAGTGGGTCGGCGGCAAGCCCGATTTCTCGCGACCAAGCATCGGGATCAATGCCAGGCTGCTGGACGATTTCGACCTTGACGCCGTGCCGGTCGAGATCGTGGACGGCAAGAACTTGTGGTAGCGGCGGCTATAACGCGAATTTTGTAGGCGGGACGACCGCCGCAATTCATAATGTGCAGGTTATTGATGACGGAAATTGTTCGCGAGCCGGCGCCGGCGCCGGTCTCCCACACGAGGTTGACGATGACCACCAAGGTCAAGCGGCGCCTGACGTCGATTCTGTGCGCCGACGTCAAGAGCTATGCGCGCCTGATGGAAAGCGACGAGACCCGTACCATCGGAACGCTGCGGCAGTATCGCGCGGCGATGGATGCGCTGGTCGAGCGGCATGACGGGCGCACCATCAACACCTGGGGCGACGCGGTGATCGCCGAATTCTCCAGCGTGGTGGAAGCGGTGCAATGCGCGATCGAGGTGCAGCGCGAGCTCAGCGTCCGCAACCGCGAGCTGCCGGAAGCGGAGCAGATGTGGTTCCGCATCGGCATCAATCTCGGCGACGTGATGGTGGAGAACGACGACCTCTATGGCGAGGGCGTGAACATCGCCGCGCGGCTGCAGGAGCTGGCGGAGCCGGGCGGCATCCTGATCTCCGGCCCGGTCTACGATCTGGTGCGCAACAAGCTGTCGGTCGGGTTCGAGCATCTCGGCCAGCAGGCGGTCAAGAACGTGACCGAGCCCGTCATCAGCTATCGCATCCTGCTGGACGGCGAAGGCCGACCTGCGGTGGCGGCCGCGGAGCTGCGGCCGGCAGCGACCAATCCTGCACAGCCGCAGGGCCAGGCGGGCAAACTATGGTCGCGCTTCCGCGCGTTGCCGCGGCTGGCCCGCGCCACGCTGGTCCTCATCCTCTTCCTGTTCGTCATCGACATGTCCGACGGTCTCGAGGATGTCTGGTTCCACTGGCCGGCAGCGGCGCTGGGCTTTTTCCTGCTGCTGTGGCTCAGCCTGGTCGGGCAGCGGAAGCGCCAATGATCGAGTGCAGGCAGCCTATGGCGCCGGATGATCGGCGCGGTAGGCCTTCGCGCTTCTCTGGAGTTGATCGAGGAACGCCGCGATCGCGGGATGCCGGCGTTCGCCGCGCCGGAACGCCACGAAGATCTTGCGGCGAATCTCCGGCACCAGCTTGCGGACGCAGAATTTTCCGGATCGCCGGCCGAGCCTGAGGCCAGGCAGGATCGCCACCGAACATCCTTGCTCGATCAGCGGCTGCACCACCTCGAACCCGCCGCACTTGCCGTTGACGACGGGATCGAATCCCGCCGCCTGGCAAGCCCGGATGATGACGTCGGAATAGGTGTTGAAGGCGGTGTCCATCGCCCATCGCTCATTGCGCAGGTCGGCGATGGCGACCTTGGCGCGCGCCGCCAGCGGATGCGCGTTCGGCAGCACGGCGTAGAGCAGGTCGTCCAGGATCGGGACGCGCTCGATGTTCGGTTCGGCGGCCCCCGCCGGAACCGTCAGGTCGTCCACCAGGGCGACATCCGCCTGCCATGCGCGCAGCGCGGCGAGGGAGTCCACCGGCTCCATCTCCTCGAGCACGAGGGTGAGCTGAGGGTGGCGGCGCTCCAGCGCCTTCATGGTCTGCGGGATCAAGGCGGCGGCGACGGATGAGAACGCCGCCACCCGCAGCTCGCCGGTCACCGCCTGCTTCAGTTCCGCCAGCTCGGTCTTCGCATCCTCCAGCACCGCGATGACGCGCTCGGCATGCGCGACCAGGCGCTGCCCGGCCTGGGTCAGCCGGACCCGCCGGCCCCGCCGTTCGACGAGGGGAAGTCCGGCCTCGGACTCCAGCAGGGCGATCTGCTGCGACACGGCGGATGGCGAGATGCGCAGGGCGTCGGCGACCGCCGCCATGGTCTGGCGCAGCGAAAGCTCGCGCAGGGTGCGAAGCCGGGCGATGTCCATCCCCGATCATGCGCTTCCTCTAATGTATTAGGCAATTTTAATTAAGTAGACCTGGCCGTCCAAAACCGCCTAGCGTTTCCCATCCGCGCTGCCGAGGGAGAAATCCATGACCATGCTGTCGCCACGCCCGTGGGTTCCCGAGGCGCCCGAACGTTATGTGCAGTCCCTGGCGGAGCGGGTCGCAGGCCGCAGCGCGGACGAGGTCGAGCGCGACCTGCTTGCCTATGTCGCGGAGAACCGCGCGGTCCACGAGCGCGACTGCGTCAACCTCAACCCTGCCACCAACGTGATGAACCCAAAGGCCGAGGCGCTGCTCGCCGCCGGCATCGGCTCGCGCCCCTCGCTCGGCTATCCCGGCGACAAATACGAGATGGGGCTGGAGGGGATCGAGAAGATCGAGGTGCTGGCGGCCGAGCTGGCGGCGGAGGTGTTCGGCGCGCGCTATGCGGAGATCCGCGTCGGGTCCGGCGCGCTTGCCAACCTCTACGTCTTCATGATGGCGGCGAAGCCCGGCGATGTCATCATCGCCCCTCCGCCTTCCATCGGCGGCCACGTCACGCACCACGGAGCCGGTGCCGCGGGATTCTACGGCGTGATCACGCACCCGGCGCCGGTCGACCCCGCGCGCTACACCGTCGACCTCGACGCGCTGCGCGCCGATGCGCGGCGATTGCGACCGAAGCTCATCACCATCGGTGGGAGCCTCAACCTGTTTCCGCACCCGATCGCGGAGATTCGCGCAATTGCCGACGAAGTCGGCGCGCTGGTGCTGTTCGACGCCGCGCACATGTCGGGCATGATCGCGGGCCGCGCCTGGCAACAGCCGCTCGAGGAAGGCGCTCATGTCATGACCATGAGCACCTACAAGAGCCTGGGCGGCCCGCCCTCCGGCCTCATCCTCACCAATGACGCAACGATCGCCGAGCGCCTCGACGCCATCGCCTATCCCGGGCTCACCGCCAATTTCGATGCGGCGAAGTCCGCCGCTCTCGCC
Organism: Dongiaceae bacterium; assembly: GCA_035251915.1. Taxonomy (GTDB): domain Bacteria; phylum Pseudomonadota; class Alphaproteobacteria; order Dongiales; family Dongiaceae; genus Dongia_A. Next base: position 3,053 of record DATFDU010000459.1, read on the forward strand.
GTCACGCTGCTCGACTGGAAGGTGCATGGCCGCGCCTACGCCGCAGCCATGGGCGCAACGGCCGCCGCGCTCGCCGAGTCGTTGGTAGACCGCGGCGTTCCCGTGTTCGCGCGCGACCGCGGCATCACCCGCTCGCACCAGTTCGCGATCGAAGCCGCCGGCTATGGCGGCGGCCAGGCGGCCGCGAAAACGCTGCGGCAGGCCAACATCCTCACCTGCGGCATCGGCCTGCCGATCGCCGCGGTGGATGGCGACGTGAACGGGCTGAGGCTCGGCACGCCCGAGGTCGTGCGCTGGGGCATGACCGCCGACGACATGCCGGAGCTCGCCGGCTTCATCGCCGGCGCGCTCGCCGGTGCGCGCGCTGCAAGGTCGCTCGCCGGAGATGTCACAACTTTTCGACAGCGCTTCTCATCCTTGCACTTCGTCCGATGAGCGGGACGCGCATCGACTCGGGGCTGACAGAGCGCGCGAAGCCAGCGCTGAACGCGATCTCTCCGCCATCGCGCAGAGATCGCCGACGATTCCAGGATCGATTCTCACGCAGCGACACAGGGTGGCGTGAGCTTCGCTCGTGCCCTATGTCAAATCGCTGACATAACCGCGGGAGATCGCGCGAGCACTGGCGTGAAGTTTCTGCCCATGCCACTGCAACGCTTCGTCACACATTTTGTTGACGACGCGCGGGGCTGAAATCCGCCGCTCGGCGGAGGTGGCTCGGCGCCACTTTCAAGAGGGCAAGCCATGACAAGTGAAACGCCATATTCGCGTGACGAGCGCGCGTCTGAGCTCGACTCCAGCATTATCGATAGCGAATGGGATGTTGCAGAGGTGCAACTTACCGCGGCCGATGCGGCGCGTGTGACGCTGCCGCAAGGCCAGCGCGTGGTGGTCGTCCCGGTCACCCCGGGCGAACGGATCGAACTGCCCGCCGACAGCGCGGACGGATTGCTGGCGGAGCTTGGGCCGCAGGGGAATCTCGCCATCGTGGTCGATGGCCGCACCATCATCCTGCAGGGCTATGCGTCGGCGAACGAGGAATCGCCGGTCACGATCGTGACCAATGACGGCGAGCAGATCGACGTTGCCGTCGTGCTGGCGGAGACAGATCCGTCGCTCGACATCCAGACGGCCGCCGGACCCGCCGCCGGCTCCGCCGGCGCGGGCGCCGATGGCGGCAGCGGCATCTTCGTGCCGTTCCCGGTCGGCGCGCCGCTCGGCGGCTTCGACGGCGAAGGCGTGCTGGGTGCCACGGCGCTGCAGTACAAGCTGATCGACAACTCGGCCAAGCTGTTCGACCTCGACGACGATGAGGGGGCCGGCGACAGCATCGACAACTCGCTGCCGGAGGCCAACCCCGATACCGCCACCGTCGCGCAGTCGGTCGCCACCGATTATCAGCTGATGCTGGTCATCGATGTCTCGTGGTCCATGCAGGATCCGGTCGTCCGCCCCGACGGCACCGTGACCACCCGCATGGAGCTGCAGAAGGCGGCGGTGGTCGCCCTGTTGGAATCCTACGCCGCGGCAACCACCGGCTCGGTCAACATCAAGCTGGTCCAGTTCAGCAACGACGCCACCTTTTTCGGCAATACCGACGCCAGCACCTTCGTCGACATCACCGACCCCGCCAATCTGGCCGACGTGATCGCGGCGATCAATGGGCTGAGCCCGACCGCCAACACCGACTACGACACCGCGCTCGCCACCGCCCAGCAAGGCATCATGGATCCTTCCTGGCTCGCGACCACGCCCACCACCAAGGGCCTGGTCTACTTCTTCTCCGACGGCGTGCCGGTGGGCGACGGCGACGCCGCCAGCTCCTATCCCGGCGGCAACGTCGCGAACGGCCTCAACAATGCCGAGGAGAACATCTGGGAAGGCCGCACGCCTGCGGCGGGTTTCCCGACCGGCCTTGCCAGCAAGGGTGTCGTGTCGATCGCCGTCGGCCTCGGTGCCGACATCGCGTCCGACGCGGCTGCGCTCGGGCAGCTGGGCCGCGTGGCCTACTACAACGAGAGCTTCAAGGACGATTCCGTCATCCTCGTCAGCGACGAGAACCAGCTGATCGCCGAGATCATCCAGACCGTCCCGGCGACCGTCACCGGCAACGTTCTCACCAACGACGATCCCGGCAAGGACGGCTTCGGCAGCCCGATCATCACCGCGATCAGCGCGGTGATCGACGCCGATACCAAGTCCGGGGCCGTGACGGCGACCGCCACCGGCTACAAGGTGGAGACCAACAACGGCGTCCTCGTCATCGACAAGGCGACCGGCGACTTCAGCTATACGGCCGCGCCCGGCAGCACCGGCAACGCGGATACCTTCAGCTACACCATCCAGGACGCCTTCCTCGGCGACACCGACAGCTCGACGCTCACCATCACCGTCGCGCCGCCGACCATGGTGACCGGCCCTGCGCCGTTCGATGCGAACGACAGCCACAACTTCATCATCGGCGATGACGCCGACAACACCATCAACGCCCTCGGCGGCATCGATTCGGTGCAGGGCGGCTTCGGCAACGACCTGGTGGACGGCGGCGTCGGCAACGATTCGCTTTATGGCCAGGAGGGCAAGGACACCCTCGATGGCGCAGATGGCAACGACTCCCTGTTCGGCGGCAATTTTGCCGACACGCTGAACGGCGGCGCCGGGATCGATGGGTTGGCCGGCGGGACGGGCGACGACCAGCTCGACGGCGGCGACGACACCGTGACCGACATCCTCAGCGGCGGGCTCGGAAGCGACACTCTGGTCTGGCGTACCGCCGACGACATCTATGGCGGCGGCGCCGATCTGTTCGACACCAAGACCGGAAAGGCCGGCGACGTCCTCGACGTCGGCAACGCGAGCAGCATCGACTTCACTGCCGTCGATGACGGCAAGATCGACGATATCGAGACCATCCGCATGAGCGGGGGCGTCGGGACCACGGTCACCATCGACGTCAGCGATGTCATCACCGACTTCGAAGGCGGAGCCTTCGATCCCGGCGGCACCGGCGCCGGCGGCGACTATGGCAAGGCGCCGATCCTGCGGGTCGACGGCGACGCCGGAGATACGCTTCAGCTCTCCGGCGGCGGCTGGTCGGAGGCCACCGGCTCGAGCGGCACGCCGGCAGGCTTCACGCTCTATGTCCATGAGTCGGGCGGCGGCGCGCCCGGCTCGGCGGAAGACGCCTACGTGCTGGTGCAGAATTCGGTCGGCGTGGCGACCGTCTGACGACCATCCGCTGCGCCCTCCGCAACGAGGGCGCAGCGGATGCGATCACGCCGCCTTCCCTGCCGTCGCAATGAGCGCCGGCGCGTCGAACAGGACTACGCCGTCCGCCTTGGCGAAAGCCCGCAGCGCCGTCTCAGCTTCGCGCAGCAGCAGGGCGTACTGGTCGTCGTCGATCAGGTCGGCCAGCGTCCAGCCTTTCACGTCCGTCCGCACCCACGCCTCGATCGACGGGAAACGCGCCGTGCCCGCGTGAGTCGCCACCTTGGCGTCCGGCATGCCTGCCTCCGCGAACAGAGCGCGCAGCTTGCCGGCGTCGCCCAGCGCAAAGGGCGCGTGCAGCTCGCCGGCGATGCGATGCCCAAACAATCGGTCCAGCAGCGCCGCCATCGCGGCATAGCCTGGGCTCGTCTCCAGCGCATCCCAAACCGCGACCGCCAGCCGGCCGCCCGGCTTCAGCACCCGCCGCATCTCGCGCAACGCCTGGGCCCGATCGTCGAAGAACATCAGGCCGAACTGGCTGACCACGGCATCGAAGCTGCCGTCGGCAAAGGGCAGCTGCTCGGCGCGCCCCGTCTTCCACGCGACCGATGGCGCGATGCGCCGGGCCGTTGCCAGCATGCCCTCGTTGCGGTCAAGCCCCGTGACCGATGCGCCCCGGCTCGCCGCCTCGCGCGCCAGCACACCGGTGCCGCAGGCGACGTCGAGCACCCGCTGTCCCCCAGCGACTCCTGCCGCATCGGCCACGATCGGCGCCCATTGCCAGAACAAGGCCGGCACGAAGAACTCTTCGTAGATCTCTGCCGCGCTGCGGGTGACCTGGCCTTTCAGTCCCTCGTCCATGGATCCCTCCCTCATGGTTGTTCCGACTGTCTGTTCCGCGCGCGCCGTCGGCGCCATCCGCCTTCCGCCGGACTGTGCAAAATCCGCCGATATTTCCCCTGATCGGGTAGAATGGCGGCGATGAAGCGACCCCGCGCACCCCTCCGCTCGGCGGGCGACAGAACGGTCGACAGCGTCCTGCCGGGCGATCTGGTACGGGCGCTCGCCTGGCTTCGCCGGCGGCTCGACCAGCCGGTGCGCATCGAACAAGTGGCGGAGGTTGCGGGCGTTAGTCCGCGCACGTTGGAAAGCCATTTCCGCACCTTCCTTGGCACCACGCCGCTCGGTTGGGTGCGCCGCACGCGGCTTCACAAGGCGCGGCGAGCGCTGCTGGAGTCCGGCGACCGCAGCATCACCGCGACGGCGCTGGCAAACGGCTTCAGCCAGCTCGGCCGCTTCGCGGCTCACTATCGAGCGGAATTCGGCGAGCTGCCCTCCGAGACGCTGCGGCGTGTCCGCGCCGCCGAACCCGACCTTGACGATGAGGCGCTGCGGCTGACCTGGCGCGCGCTGCCGGCGGCGCTGCATGTCGCGCCGGGCGGCTGCGAGGCTGCGCTGGAAAATCTCGACCGGGCCCAGATGCGCGCGCCGACATTCGGGCTCGCCAAGGCGCTCGCCGCCTGGTGCTGGGGCCAACGCGCGGCCCAGCATTTCAGCGCGACGCCGGAAGCGGATCGTGCCCGCGCCCGCCAGCTGGCCCAGGAAGCCGAGGCCCTTGCCCCCGACAATGCACTGGCGCTGACCTGGTGCAGCGGCGCGCTCGTGCTGGTGCATGAGGTCGAAGCGGCGGACCGCCTGATCGAGCGCGCCCTGGCGATCGATCCCACCTCGCCGCTCGCCATCACCCGGCGCGCCTGGCTCTCGGCCTATCAGGGCGACAGCGCCGCGGCCATGCGCGGGCTGTGCCGATTGATGCCGTTCGATGCCTTGCGCCACACCGCCTTCATCGGCATGGGATGCGCGCATTTCGCGGCCGGCCGCTATGAGCGCGCGGCGGTGTGGGCCGGCAGCGGCGTCGAAGCTTTTCCTGCCGCGTTCTGGGGCGAGCGCATCGTGATCGCCGGCGCCTTTCACGCCGGCGCGCGCGCGGAGGCACGGCGCCGCGCCAAGGCGCTGCTGCGCAAGGACCCCAACCTCACCGTTGCGGTGGCCCGGGCGGCGTGGCCCTTCCGCCCCGCGTTCATGGACCAGCTCGCCGACGGCCTCGCGGCCGCCGGCATCCCGCGCGCCTGATGCGCTTACGGCAATTGCGATTGCGTGACCGTGGCCGGCGCCACGCGCCAGACCACGTTGCCGACATCGTCCGCGACCAGCAGGGCGCCGGCGCGATCGATCGCGACCCCGACCGGCCGGCCGTAGGCGTCGCCGTCCGGACTGAGGAAACCGGTCAGCACATCGACCGGCATGCCGTCGGGGCGCCCGTTCCGAAACGGCACGAAGATGACCTTGTAGCCGGCGGGCGGATCGCGGTTCCACGAGCCGTGCTGGCCGATGAAGGCGCCTTCCCTCAATTGCTCCGGCAGCAAGGTCCCTCCGGAGAAGGCGAGGCCCAGCGACGCGGTGTGGTTGCCGAGCGCGTAGTCGGGCACGATCGCCTGCGCCACCAATTCCGGCTTCTGCGGCTCGACGCGCGTGTCGACATGCTGGCCGTAATATGAATAGGGCCAGCCGTAGAAGCCGCCCTCTTTCACCGCCGTCAGGTAGTCCGGCACCAGGTCGCTGCCCAGTTCGTCGCGCTCGTTGACGACGGTCCACAAGGTGTCCCCTTGCCAGCCCATGCCGTTGGGATTGCGCAGGCCGGAGGCGAACACCCGCACTTTGCGGGTCGCGAGGTCGACCTCGAGGATGCCGGCGCGCTGGTATTCGCGATCGAGCCCGTTCTCGCCGACGTTGGAGTTGGAGCCGACGGTCGCGTACAGCCGCTTGCCGTCGGGGCTCGCGATCAGGCTCTTGGTCCAGTGGTGGTTGAGCTGGCCCGCCGGCAGGTCGGCGATCTTCTCGCCCTCTTGGGTGATCTCGGTCTCGCCCTCCTCGTACGGGAAGCGCAGGATCGCGTCGGTATTGGCGACATAGAAGTCGCTGCCGATCAGCGCCATGCCGAACGGCGAGTTGAGGTCCTCGAGGAACACGGTGCGGGTCTCTGCCACCCCGTCGCCATCTGAATCGCGCAGCAGGGTGATGCGATCGGCGCTCGGCACCGCGGCGCCGGCCTGGCCCAGGATGAGGCCGGCGATCCAGCCCTTGAGTCCGCTGTTCGCTTCCTCGCGCGGCGGCGCGTTGGTCTCCGCCACCAGCACGTCGCCATTCGGCAGCACATGGAGCCAGCGCGGGTGGTCGAGCCCGGTTGCCAGCGCGGTGACCGCCAGCCCTTCCGCCGCGACCGGCTTGCCGCCGTCCGGCCAGCCGACCGCGTCGGCGATGTCGACAGTGGGGATGAGGGTCTCGTTCGGTTCCGGCAGGGTCGGATTCGGCCCGATATCGGCGCCCGGCGGCAGCATCGCCGTTTCGCCGCAGGCCGCGAGCAGCAGCGGCACGATGGCCCAGAGTGGTCTCAGGCTCGACATCACGGATGCGAACCCCGCGGGAACGATGTGGTTCCGCCTACAGGACCTTGACCATGCGGGCCAGCGGCACCGGCGTCCCGCCGCGGTCGTCGGAAAAGCGCTCCACCGGCTGGTAGCCGCAGGCAAGGTAGAGCGGCAGGCCGGCCATGGTCGCGACCAGCTCGGCGCGGGTAAAGCCTTCGGCCCGCGCCGCCTCCTCGCAGCGTGCCAGGATCATCCGCCCCACCCCGCGCCGGACGAACGCGGGATGGGTGTACATCGCCCGCACGCGCGCGGCATCCTTGGCGGGGTCCAGCAGCGCCGGATCGCGGCCCGGCGAGACATCGCCGCCATACAGGGTGGCACGCCGGCTCCATCCGCCGCATCCGGCCAAGGCGCCGTTCTCCTCCACCACGAAATAGGTGCCGTCTTTGACCAGCTGGCTGTCGAGCCCCATGATCGTCCGGCTGGACGCGATCTCGGCTTCGTTCAGGAACGGCTTGAGCAGCGCGCCGAGCGCCAGCTCCATGAGCGCATGCAGCGCTTCGAGCTCTCCGCGCCGCGCGGTGCGGACTGCAAGAATTCTACCGGTCATGACTGCTCAACCGTGCTCCCGCAGAAATTGGCCCTCTGGGTGCGATTCTGAGAGCCGATCCATAAAATGCCCGGCAAGAGAACGCCCGGTCCCCCTGCGCATTTTAACGCGATCTTAAGCGCGTGCATTAAGACTCATCGGCAAGGTTGCCACCGCGTATGTCGCAACCGCAATTCAAGTGCTCGAGGGTCAATGGCTCCGACGATCGCCGATCGATTGCGCGAAGAACGAGACCGGTTTGTCGGCTTTGCCTTTGCGAATGCCGACCTGCTGCTCGAGCTGGACAGCGGCAGCAAGGTCCTGTGGGTCGGCGGCGCCGTGAAGTCGATCCTGGATGTCGAAGCGGACGCGCTGGTCGGCAAGCCTTTTACTAAAATCCTGGCGGATCAGGACCAGGTGCTGCTGACCGCATCGCTGCGCGGCCTCGGTCCCGGCCAGCGCCGGCGCGGCCTCAGGCTGGCGCTGCAGAAGAATGCCGCCGAGCCGGATCTGCAGCGCTCGGTCGAGGCCTGCATCTACCGCGCCTTCGACAAGGCGGACGAGCGCTTCTTCCTGTCCATCGTGCGCGCGCAGATCAGCGCCGCGCAGCCGGGGGCACCGCGCCAGCGCGACCGCGTCACCGGCCTGCTCGAGGCGGTCGAGTTCACCCAGCAGGCGACCGACGCCGTCAAGCTCGCGCGCCAGTCGGGCAAGACCGCGTGCCTCACCCTGATCGAGATCTGCGGCGAGGCCGAGCTCAAGAAGATGCTGGGCGCCGAGCGCTCCGAAGCGCTGCTGGGCGAGATCGGCGCGCAGCTGAAGCTGCACGCCATCGACCATGATTCCGCCGGCCGCGTCGGCGACGGCAAGTTCAGCGTCACGCACCTGGAGAGCGAGAGCCCGGCCGCCATCGCCGATGCCATCGCCAAGGCGGGGCAGACCTATAATCTCGACCAGAAGGCGCTCAATCTGCACGAGACGACCGTGCGCTTCCACGGCAACTCGCTGTCGGAGGAGGATGTCGACGGCATCCTCGGCTACATCGTCGGCAAGTTCACGTCGGAAGGCACCGCCGGCATGGAATCCGGCACGGCGGACGAGTATCTGCGCAAGAAGACCGCCGAGATCCTGACCCGCGTCGTCTCCATGCGCGACCTCATCCACCAGCAGAAGATCACGCTGCACTACCAGCCGATCGTCAGCCTGGTCGACCGCTACCAGCATCACTACGAAGTGCTGTTGCGCCTGCCCAACGGCAAGTCGCCGTTCGAGGACGTGAAGTTCGCGGAAGAGATCAACATCGTCCACGAGCTGGACCTCGCCGTCACCAACGGCGCGATCCGCCGCATCATGGAAGCCACCGAGAAGAAGCATCAGCTCAGCCTGGCGGTGAACATGTCCGCCAAGTCGCTGCTGAACGACAGCTTCATCGCGATGTTCGAGCGCGTGACCGAGCGGCTGGGCCAGGATCGCAAGAAGCTGATGGTGGAAGTGACGGAATCGGCCAAGCTGGAAGATCTGGCGCGCGCCGCCAAGGCGGTCGAGCGCCTGCGCGCCCGCGGCCACGCGGTCTGCCTCGACGATTTCGGCGCCGGCGCATCGTCGCTGCCCTACCTGCAGCAGCTGACCATCGACCTGGTGAAGATCGACGGCGTCTACATCAAGAACATCCACGATTCCCTGCGCGAGCGCGCGATCGTGGAAGGTGTCCTCACCACCTGCAAGTGCCTCGGCATCCGCACCGTCGCCGAGATGGTGGAGAAGGAGGACCAGCACCGCATCCTGCTCGACCTCGGCGTCGATCTGGGCCAGGGCTGGCTCTACGGCCGCCCGGCCGCGGAGATCCCGCCGCCCGCGCCTGCCCGCTTCGGCAAGCGCATGGGCGCCAAGGAAGCGTGGGGCTGACGCAGTCCGGCCTCGCGCGGCGACACCGTTCCGCATCTCCTGGCTTGATGTTGCTGAATTGTCATCGCCGCCCGCGCTGAGGTCTTTCACCTCACGCCCAATCTGCTCATTGATTCTGGACTTTTCCAAAACGCGTTCATTTTGGATTTTTCCAAAATGGCCAAAGAGTGTTGCGATCAGAAACACCACTGACTATCGTCGCGCCATGAAAGCGCTCTCATCTGAACGCAGAACGAAGCGCTGACCACCGGGAGGACGAATGGCATCGGTCGAAATCCGCGACGTGCGAAAGGCTTTTGGCGCATCGCAGGTGCTGCACGGCGTCTCTGTCGATATCTCCGACGGCGAGTTCGTCATCCTGGTCGGGCCGTCCGGGTGCGGAAAATCCACGCTGCTGCGCATGATCGCCGGGCTCGAGAGCATCACCGGCGGCGAGATCCGCATCGCCGACCGCGTGGTCAACGACGTTCCGCCCAAGGAGCGGGACATCGCCATGGTGTTCCAGAATTACGCGCTCTATCCGCACATGACCGTGGCGGACAACATGGGCTTCTCGCTCAAGCTGCGCAGCGCGCCGGCCAAGGAAATCGCGGACCGCGTCAACCGCGCCGCCTCGATCCTCGGCCTCAACCCCTATCTCGACCGCTATCCGCGGCAGCTGTCCGGCGGCCAGCGCCAGCGCGTCGCCATGGGCCGCGCCATCGTGCGCGACCCGCAGGTGTTCCTGTTCGACGAGCCGCTCAGCAACCTCGATGCCAAGCTGCGCGTCGCGATGCGCGCCGAGGTGAAGGAGCTGCACCAGCGCCTGAAGACCACCACCGTCTATGTCACGCACGACCAGATCGAAGCCATGACCATGGCGGACAAGATCGTCGTCATGCATGACGGCCAGATCGAGCAGATCGGCGCGCCGCTCGAGCTCTACGACCGGCCGGGCAACCGCTTCGTCGCCGGTTTCATCGGCTCGCCGGCGATGAACTTCCTGGAGGGCAAGCTGTCGCTGAATGGCGGTGCGGCATTCGTCGGCACGAATGGCGTGCGCCTGCCGCTGCCGGAAGCGCCGGCCGCGCGCGACGGCCAGAAAGTCACCCTCGGCCTGCGCCCTGAGCACCTGACGCTCGGCGACGGCGGCCTCGCCGCCGAGATCGTGGTGATCGAGCCGACCGGGCCGGAGGTGCAGGTCAACGCGCGGCTCGCCAGCGGCGAGGAGATCGTGGCGATGTTCCGCGAGCGTCATGCCTTCAAGCCGGGCGAAAAGATCGGCCTCAAGCCGCTCGGCAACCAGGTGCACCTGTTCGACGGCGACTCGGGAAAGCGTCTCTAATTTTTATGTGGGAGGAATGAAATGAAGTTCACCAGACGCGATGTGATCAAGACCACCGCCGGCCTCGCCGCCGGCGCGATGCTGCCGGCGCTCCATGGCGGGCGGCAAGCTTTCGCCCAGGACCTGACCTACAAGCCGGAGGACGGCGCCAGCCTGCGCGTGCTGCGCTGGTCGCCGTTCGTGAAGGGCGATGAGGAGCAGTGGCTCGCCAACACCAAGAAATTCTCCGACACCACCGGCGTGCAGGTGCGCGTCGACAAGGAAAGCTGGGAAGACATCCGCCCGAAGGCCGCGGTGGCGGCCAATGTCGGCTCCGGTCCCGACATCATGCTGGTCTGGTTCGACGATCCGCATCAGTATCCGGACAAGCTGATGGACGTGACCGAGCTCGCCGATTATCTCGGCAACAAGTACGGCGGCTGGTATGACGGCCCGCGCGGCTATGCGACGCGCAACGACAAATTCGTCGCGCTGCCGCTGACCACCATCGGCAACGCCATCGTCTATCGCGAGAGCTGGGTCAAGGAAGCGGGCTGGTCCACCTTCCCGACCAAGACCGACGACTTCCTCGAGCTGTGCAAGGCGCTACAGAAGACCGGCCATCCGGTCGGCTTCACCCACGGCCACGGCGTCGGCGACGGCAACAACTATGCGCACTGGCTGCTGTGGAGCCACGGCGGCAAGATGGTCGACGAGAGCGGCAAGGTCACCATCAACAGCCCGGAAACCCTGAAGGCCATCGAATATGCGATGGAGCTCTACAAGACCTTCATCCCGGGCACCGAAGGCTGGCTCGACGTCAACAACAACCGCGCCTTCCTGGCCGGCGAGCTGTCGGTCATCGCCAACGGCATCTCGGCCTACTACTCGGCCAAGAACGACCCGAAGCTGGCGGAGATCGCCAAGGACATCCGCACCACCAACCTGCCGGTCGGCCCGGTCGGCAAGCCGGTCGAGCTCTATCAGGTGTCGAGCGCGGTGATCTTCAACTACACCAAGTTCCCGAACGCGGCGCGCGAGTACCTGCGCTTCATGTTCGAGAAGGACCAGATGGATCCCTGGATCACCAGCTCGGCCGGCTATTGCTGCCAGACGCTGAAGTCGTACGCCGACAACCCGGTGTGGACGGAGGATCCGAACAATGCGCCGTATGCCAAGGCGTCGGAGACGCTGCGGCCCAACGGCTATGCCGGCCCGCTCGGCTATGCCTCGGCGGCGGTGATGGCGGACTACGTCCTGGTCGACATGTTCGCCGAGGCCGTCACCGGCCAGCAGACCCCGCAAGCCGCCATGGAACGCGCCGAGGCGCGGGCCAACCGGTACTATCGCGTGTGAGTGAACGGACGTTGACAGCGTCACGACTCACGCTTCTCCCCAACCAAAGCTCCCCTTCCCCCCTTGCGGGGGAAGGATGCGGAGCCTTAGCGAGCGTGAGCGGGCTTTGGCGCAGCTGGATGAGGGGTAGCGCACCGCCAGGTGCGCGCGCTCGACAGAGCGCCATTTCAGCACCAACGCTTCAGCGCTCGCGCGGTGCGCACCTTCGGTGCGGCCCCCTCACCCAGCTCCGCCCTCGGGCTCTTCCGACCCGAGGGTCACTTCGCTCGCTAAGCCTTCGCAGCCCTCTCCCGCGAGGGGAGAGGGAATATCTTTGTGGGCGAAGGGAGTCCTTGTTGGGGCTCGGGACTCAGCTCCATGGCTGACGTCGCCCTCCCGCGTCGCGGCGCTCGCCACCGCCCCCTGCTCGAGCGCATCGGGGAGAGCCGGGGCGCGCTCGGCTTTCTGTTCATGCTGCCGGCGGCCGTGCTGCTGCTGCTGTTCCTGGCCTATCCGCTCGGCCTCGGCGTCTGGCTCGGCTTCACCGACGAGCGGATCGGCCGGTCGGGCATTTTCATCGGGCTGGAGAACTACCAGTACCTGTGGAGCGACAGCGTGTTCTGGCTGTCGGTCTTCAACACCCTGCTCTACACCACCGTCGCCTCGGTGCTGAAGTTCGGCCTCGGCCTGTGGCTGGCGCTGCTGCTCAACGAGCACCTGCCGTTCAAGGCGTTCTTCCGCGCCATCGTGCTGCTGCCGTGGGTGGTGCCGACCGTCCTCTCCGCCATCGCCTTCTGGTGGATCTACGACGCGCAATTCTCGATCCTGTCGTGGGTGCTGATTGAGTTCGGCTGGATCGACGCGCCGATCAACTTCCTCGGCGATCCCAACAACGCACGTGCGTCGGTGATCGCCGCCAACGTCTGGCGCGGCATCCCGTTCGTGGCGATCACGCTGCTCGCCGGCCTGCAGACCATCCCGCCGTCGCTCTACGAGGCGGCGACTCTCGACGGCGCCACCTCCTGGCAGCGCTTCCGCTACGTGACGCTGCCGATGCTGACGCCGATCATCGCCATCGTGATGACCTTCTCGGTGCTGTTCACCTTCACCGACTTTCAGCTGATCTATGTGCTGACCCGCGGCGGGCCGGTGAACGCGACCCACCTGATGGCGACCCTCAGCTTCCAGCGCGGCATCTCCGGCGGCAACCTGGGCGAAGGCGCCGCCATCGCCGTCGCCATGATCCCGTTCCTGCTCGCCGCCATCCTGTTCAGCTATTTCGGGCTGCAGCGCCGGCGCTGGCAGCAGGGAGCGACCGACTGATGGCGCAGGTGGCCGAACACGCGGCGCGCGGCGATGAAGGCGGGATGAGCTACCTGCACCGCTTGCCGCGCCGCATCGTCACGCTCTATCTGCCGCTGGCGGTCTTCTGCGTCGTGCTGCTGTTCCCGTTCTACTGGATGGCGATCACCGCGGTGAAGCCGAACGACCAGATGACCGACTACGACAACTTCAGCCCGTTCTGGGTGGTGGAGCCGACGCTCGATCACATCAAGTATTTGATATTCGAGACCTCGTATCCCGGCTGGCTGTGGAACACCATCATCATCTCGGTCGCGGCCACCATCCTGTCGCTGCTGGCCTCGATCGTCGCCGCCTACGCGATCGAGCGCCTCAGGTTCAAGGGCGCGCGCGGCATCGGGCTCTCGATCTTCCTCGCCTACCTGGTGCCGCCCTCGATCCTGTTCATCCCGCTGGCGGTGATGGTGTTCAAGCTCGGGCTCTATGACACGCGCTTCGCCCTCATCCTCACGTACCCCACGTTCCTGATCCCGTTCTGCACCTGGCTGCTGATGGGTTATTTCCGCTCGATCCCGTACGAGCTCGAGGAGTGCGCGCTGATCGACGGCGCCAGCCGCTGGCAGATCCTGGTCAAGATCATCCTGCCGCTCTCAGTGCCGGGCCTGATCTCCGCCGGCATCTTCGCCTTCACCCTGTCGTGGAACGAGTTCATCTACGCCCTCACCTTCATCCAGTCGTCGGAGAACAAGACGGTGCCGGTCGGCGTCCTGACCGAGCTGGTGCGCAGCGACGTCTATGAATGGGGCTCGCTGATGGCGGGCGCCCTCATCGGCTCGCTGCCGGTGGTGATCCTCTATTCCTTCTTCGTGGAGCACTACGTCTCCTCGATGACCGGCGCGGTCAAGGAATAGCCTCATTCGACGGTGTAGGCCTGCTTCTGCGTATCGTTGACGTAGAGCAGCACGCAGGTTCCGCCGCAGCGGGCCATCGCTGTCTTCGCGGCCAGATGCCCTGACGGTATCGAGACGAAGCGATCGGCAAGCTCGTAGTCGTCGCAGTTCTTCCACAGGCGCGACTGGCACAGGTGATAGACCGCCCTCCGCCCGTCGCTCGAGACCGCCAGCGCACCGAAACGGCCGTCGACCCTGGCGAGATAATCCTGGACGACGCGGCCGGCCTCGGCCGACAGCGCGATCGATGGCCCGACGGTCGGCTCCGGTCCGATGGCCTGGCAACCCAGCAAAGCCGCACCTGCGAACAAGCTGATCAAAAACCGCATCGCTGAAATCTCCAGATTCAATCGCTCTTCGCGGTATCGCCGCCGAGGCCGATCCAGCGCGCGATCAGCCAGCAACCGAGCGCCCAGGCAGCCCCGGCCGCCCAGCCCGCCAGCACGTCCGACGGCCAATGCACGCCGAGATAGACCCGCGATACCCCGACCAGCAGGGTCAGGATCATCGCGACCGCCAGGGCATAGCCCTTGAGCCGCTTGCGCTCTATGAGGCGGGTCACAAGGGCCGCCAGGGTCAGAAAGACCACCGCCGCCATCATCGAATGGCCGCTGGGAAAGCTCGAGGTGTAGATGAGATTGCCGTGCGGCACCAAATCGGGCCGCGGCCGGTCGATGGTGTATTTGAGCAGCGACGAGACGATCAGCCCGCCGCCGCTCGCCGCCAAGGTGAAGATCGCCGGCCGCCACGCCTTCGCCAGCATCAGGAAGCCGACCACCGCCAGCACCGCGATCACCAGTGTCGGCGCGCTGCCGAGCGCGGTGATGTCGCGCATCGCCTCCTCGAACCACGGCGCGCCGATCGGGTCGGTGGGATCGGCCGGCACGCGGAAGCCGAGCAGGATCGCTTCGTCGATCGGCCGCGTCTCGCCTTCGCTGACCTCGTCCAGAAGCTCGATGAAGGCCCACAAGGCGCCGCCGATGAGCGCGATCGGGATCAGCGTGCCCGGAACAAGCCAGCTCTTGTTGATCATCTCGACCTTCGCAGTCAGTTGGCGCCGCAGCACTTCTTGTATTTGCGCCGCGATCCGCAGGGACAGGGCTCGTTGCGGCCGATCTTATGCGCACGCCGCGGTTCGATCAGAGGCTGCACCGGCTGGCCGTGCCAGAACGCATACACCATGCGGATGAGGTGCGGCAGGTTGCCGACGACCACGCGCCGTGCATCATCGTCCAACGACTCGACCTTCTCCTCGCCATCCGCCAGCTCACGTGGCGGCAGGAGCATGGCGATCGAGGCGACCGCCATCCCCGCCTGCTTGTGGTCGGCGATCGTGT
Source organism: Dongiaceae bacterium (assembly GCA_035251915.1). Taxonomy (GTDB): domain Bacteria; phylum Pseudomonadota; class Alphaproteobacteria; order Dongiales; family Dongiaceae; genus Dongia_A. The sequence continues at coordinate 18,409 of DATFDU010000459.1, forward strand.
CCCAGGATCCCGGCTGCACGTCCAGGACCGAGGCGAACCCGAAGGCCCACTCCTCGATCGCTTCTGGCGGACTGTCCTCGCTGACCAGCGGATCGTGCCGATAGCCGGCTTCCAGGCGCTGGTGGATCGTCTGGAGGTGCCGCTCGATGAGTTCGCGCACATAGGGCCCCTGTGCGTCGGTCTCGAACTCCGGCTCCTCGTTGCTCTCGCTCCAGATGCGCGGCCACCACGTCTCGCGCGGCGCTTCGCCGGGACCCGCCGCCAGCCCGGTCAGGAATCCATCGAGAGACTCCAGCGTCATGGCGTCCGGCGGCACAATCTCATCTTCCAGGAAGGCCCTGAGCCACGCGATTTCGTCCGGTATCAGGCGGATGTGGCGCGCCGGATCCCGCTCGCCGCCCTCATCCTCCCAGTCGCCGAAGCCATGGAACAGTATCCGCCGCAGCGTCTCGGGCAGGTCCGTGATCGGAGCCAGGTCGACCTCCTCAAATCGCGATGGACCGGATGTACCGTCGGCCGACCGGTGCAGGGTCTCCCGCCATGCTTCGTGATCCACATCGCGATCCCACGGCAAGCGGCCAGCATCCCAGCCGGCACGCACGCGCTCCTCGAACTGGGTGAGGCCGAGCAGTGAGATTGCTTCCTGCCATCCGTACCAGACCATATCCTCCGGCTCTTCGCTCGCGTCCCGATCGAATCGGTCCAGGAAAGCGATGAATTCTTCGCGCGATGCGCGGCCCTGCCACACCATCCAGGCGATCAGCTGAAACAAGTCCGATTTCGCATCGCCGTCGACGGTGGGATCGGTCAACAGCCAATAGGGCGGCTTGCTCTCCGCGTCCGCGCTGCTGATCAGCAGGGCGTGAAGAAGAGCGTCGCGCAGCAGCCACTCGAAGTCCCCCGACCGTTCAGCCGTGAGCCGGAGCAGCGGATCGTACAGCTCCGTCCGCCGCGCCGCCGCCAGGACATGGACGCCATAGAACAGCTGGCGCTCTTCGGGCCGCGTCAGCATGACGTGATCGCAAGCCAGGTCGATCAGCCGCAGCACCTCCGGCATCAAGGCTTCGGACTGATTGATCGCGGCCGCGAGCGCCGCCTCAGGGATGTCGCGCGCGGTCGAGAGCTGATGGCGAATCTCGTCCAAGGTCATGGCCGCAAGCTAGTGTTCTCCGACCTCGGCGGCAAGGCCATGCGCTCCATGGGGTGACGGACATGACACATCCCCGGCACCTCGCGCCCGGGCTGGCAACGCATTAGAGTGCCGGCATGGAGATTCGCCCCCTCGTCGAAACCGACTGGCCGCAAGTCTGGCAGATCGTGCGGCAAATCGTGCGCGCCGCGGACACCTTCGTCTACGATCCCGCAATGACCGAAACCGAAGGACGCGCCATCTGGGTCGAGCCGCCGCCGGGATTGACGGTGGTGGCGAGCGAAGGTGGCGTGATCCTCGGCACCGCCAAGATGGGCCCGAACCGTCCCGGTCCCGGCGCGCACATCGCGACCGCCAGCTTCATGGTCGCGCCCGAAGCGCGCGGCCGCGGTGTCGCCAAGGCACTGTGCCGGTTCGCACTGGACTGGGCGCGTCAACGCGGCTTCGCGGGAATGCAGTTCAATGCCGTGGCAGCGTCGAACGTCGGCGCTATCGCGCTCTACCGGCAGCTCGGCTTCGAGATCGTCGGCACCGTGCCCGGTGCGTTCGCGCACCCGACGCTGGGCCGCGTCGGACTACACATCATGTATTGCTCTCTTTGATCTAAGACGGCGGCAATTCCGGCTGCGCGACTTGGGTCTCGTGTCCGGCATCCTGCCAGCCCTCGATGCCTTCCTCGTACCAGTGCACGCCGGTGTAGCCGTAGAGGATGGCGCGCTTGGCGGCGTTCCAGCTGCCCCAGCAGTCGGGATGGCAGAACACCACCAGCGGCTTCGCCTGGTCGCCGCCGGTCAGTTTCAGCAGCCAGCCGCGGTACCAGGCATCGCGCTCGGGCGAGAACTCGCCCGCTCCCGCGCCCGGCAGCCAGACGCTGCCCGGAATCGCGCGATGCGGCGGCGGCATCCACGCTTCGGCCGCGATGTTGTCCGGCTTGTGCGGCATCGGGCCGACGTCGACCAGCACCGGGTTCTCCGCCGCGATCAGCGCCGCCAGCTCGGCCGTGTCGACGACCGTGCCGCCCTCGATGGTCGACGGCACCGGCCCGCCCATCGGCCCGGTCCAGAAACCATCGGGCTCCGGGGCCGTCTCGCGGTCCGGCGTCGCGGTGCACGCGCTCAGCAGGAGGACAAGATGAAGACACGCCCGGCGCAAGCTCAGCTCGCGCTCGCCGGCACGTCGAAGCTCTGCTCGAACACCGCGTTGTCGCTGTCGCGCACCGTGACCTTGAGCTTGCCGGGCAAATCCTCCGCGCGCGGCACGAAGCGGAATCCAATGGCTGGATCGGTGGCGAGCGAGATGTCGTTCTCCATGCTGAGCACGCGCTCCCCGTTGAGCGTGATCTCGACCTGCTGCACGAACTTCATCGGGGTGTAGAGCCGGGTCAGCTGGTCCATCTGCATGCCGTTGAAATTGGGATGGCGGATCAGCAGCTGGGCATCGACCGGCTTGCCGGCCGCAACCTCGCCGCCGAGGCGCAGCTTCATGCGCCCGATCTCGGCCAGCGACTCCGCCTCGCCCGCGCCGACCGGCGCCGAGCAGCCGCCGGCCGCCTTCACGAACTGCGCGGTCTCGTGCAGCGCGCCGTCGGCGGTCTCCGCCACCGCATGCATGTAGGTATACTGGTTGACCCGTACCCGCAGCGCCAGCAGCGAGGGATCGCCGCGCGGGCCATAGGCGACGCGCGCCGCGACCGGACCCGGATTGTCGTCGATCACCACCGTGA
>DATFDU010000460.1:0-2167 GCA_035251915.1 Dongiaceae bacterium
AGGTAATAGTCCAGCGACCGCGTGGCGCGCAGGAATCGGCGCGCCTGGTGGGTGTTCCAGCCGCCGTTGGCATCGGCGAACAGCACCACGTCGCGCGGCAGCGCATCGCGCACCGCCTCGATGCGCACGACATCCTCGTCGGGATCGAGCCCGACCTTGACCTGGATGCGCGTGTAGCCGGCCTCGACATACTTGCGCGCCTGCTCCGCCATGCGCGCGGGTTCCGCCTGCGGCACCGAGCGATAAAGCGCGACGGTGCTACCGAAGCGCCCGCCCAGCATCTCCGCCAAGGGTTGCCGCGCATTCTTGCCGACGAGGTCCCAGCACGCCATGTCGATCGCCGACTTGGCGTAGGGGTGGCCCTTGAGCACGTGGTCCAGGCGCCGGTTGAGCGCGGTGGTCTGCAACGGGTCGGCGCCGATCAGCGCCGGCGCCAGCTCGGCCAAGGCTGCGCGCGCACCTGCGGCGAAGGACGGATCGTAGAACGCGCCGAGCGGTGCCATCTCGCCCCAGCCGACCAGCCCGGCATCGGTGTCGATGCGCACGACGGTGGAGTCGAACCCCAGCGCGCTGCGCCCCCCCGAGCAGGTATAGGGGCCGTCGCGGAACGGCTGGCTTTGGCCATAGGCCGTGATCTTGGTGATGCGCACGATCGCCCCTCTTCTCGTTTCGGAGGATATCGCAGGCGCCCACCGCGACCATAGGCCGAAAGAGGTAGACAACGCCCGTCGGCTTGTCCCCGCGACGATATGTCAATGTTCCGTTAGCCATTCTCGGCTACTAAGGTGGCACCGCAATCAGCCCGACTATGCAGGCGCTGCCGCCGCCAGGGCTCTCGCGCCGACCTTCCCGGAGGATGACGATGCATCGACTTTGGCATCAGCTGCTGCGCAAGTTCCGGCTGTTGTCGCGCCGGGAACAGGCAGCCTGTCTGGCGATGGCCCTGCTCGGGTTCGGCGCCATCGGGTGGGTAGCGTGGACCGAGTTCGCGACCCCCACTCCGGCCAGCATCAGCATGACGACCCTGGTCGAGGATGCGCGCAAAGGGCAGATCCAGTCCGCGAGCATCAGCCAGGCCGGCATCGCCCTGGTGTATCGCGATGGCTGGGAGGCTACCTTCCGCGGCCAGCTGCCCGACGAGACGCTGGTCCAGCTGGTCCAGGCCGGCGTCGACGTCACCTTTGGCGGCTCGGCCTTTACCGACTTCCTCGCCAAGAACGGCTTCGCGCTGCTGATGCTGCTGCCGATGCTGATGATCGCGTGGCACATCCTGGGCGGTGCCAGCCGTTTCGCGATCGGCGGTCCGACCAAGCTGCTGGACCCGACCGCCGCCAAATACCGCTTCTCCGACGTCGCCGGCCAGGATGAAGCCAAGGACCAGATGACCGAGATCGTCGACTTCCTGCGCGATCCGGAGACCTTCACGCGGCTCGGCGCCAAGGCGCCGAAGGGCGCGCTGATGGTCGGCCCGCCGGGCGTCGGCAAGACCCTGCTGGCGCGCGCGGTCGCGGGCGAGACCCACTCCGCCTTCATCGCGGTGTCAGGCGCCGATTTCCGCCAGACCTTCATGGGCCTCGGCGCCAACAAGGTGCGCAACATGTTCAAGCTGGCGCGCAAGAACGCGCCGTGCCTGATCTTCATCGACGAGATCGAGACCCTGGCGCGCAAGCGCTCCAGCAGCGCCGGCAGCGGCATCAACAGCGAAGAGGAAGCAACCCTCAACGCGCTGCTGGTGGAGATGGACGGCTTCGTCGGCAACAAGGGCGTGGTCGTGCTGGCCGCCACCAACCGCCCGGACCTGATCGACAGCGCGGTGCTGCGACCGGGCCGCTTTGACCGCCGCATCAACCTGGAGGTCCCCGACCTCACCGGCCGCATCGGTATCCTCAAGGTGCACGCCCGCAACAAGGTGCTGGCGGGCACCGTGGACCTGGATGCCGTCGCGCGGCGCACCACCGGCATGTCCGGCGCCGACCTCGAGAACCTGCTGAACGAATCGGCCATCCGCGCGACCAAGCGTGCGGCGACCGCCATCACCATGGATGATATCGATGGCGCCTACTTCGATGTGCTGCTGGGGCGCGTGCGCAACGGTGCGATCCTGGCGGATGATGATCGTCGGGCGATCGCCGTTCACGAAGCGGGGCACGCCATCGCCGCGGCGACG
>DATFDU010000461.1:0-15415 GCA_035251915.1 Dongiaceae bacterium
GCGGCGGAAGTGCGGGATGACGGCATCGTCGTCGGCGCGGAAGTTGCCGCGCGTCAGCACGGCGGTCTTGTGGATCGGCACCGGCTCCACCACGATCATCGCCGCGCCGCCCATCGCGCGCTCGCGGTAATAGCCGAGATGGCGATCGCCGGGCAGCCCGCCCTCGCTCATGTTGGCGGTGTGCGCGCCGAACACGATGCGGTTGCGCAGCGTGAGGTGTCGCAGTTGCAGCGGTTGAAAGATCGCCGGATGGTCCATCGCATTCCTCTCCCAGGGAGAGGCGATGGTAGCGCCCTCAGGCGCCGGGCGTTAGCACGTCAGCGACGAGCGACGGTTTCGAGAGCGGCGCGGGCGAAGCGGTTGACGCGGCCGACCGGCAGGTCGTTGGCCTTGTAATGCGGCGCCACCGCGCAGATCAGCATGTCGACCTTGCGTCCATCGGTCGCCAGCGGGCACATCAAGGTGCCGAAGGTCAGCACCGTGCCGTTGGCGGGGTAGAAGGTGCGCTCGGCATAGATCGGACGGCCGGTGGCGATGGCCTGCGCCGCGGCGTCACTCTCCCCGGCACCGAGATCGAGCAGCTCGCCGGTCGCATCGCGGCCCATGATCTCCACATGGAAGCCGCCCATCACCCGGTAGCGCAACCGGCCCGGCCGGCCCATCACGTCGCGGCGCACTTCGATCAGGCTGACCGCAGGCAGCACCGCCGCCAAGTCGACCGGATCGATGTCGGCGCGCGCCGGCAGGGCACCGCGGCCTGCAGCCTTCTCCTGCCAATAGGCGAAGATCTGCCGAAGCAGGACATCGGCGATCTGGGCCTCATGGTCGATGATGGTCGGCGACATGGCTGTTTATTCCTAGCCAGGAATTAACCGTGACAGCCAATATGGTGAAAGGGGATCAGGGCCGCAGTGTGGCGGATCACACCTGGTTTCGGGCAAAAACGAGGCAGGCCGCCCTGTCGGGGGTGAAATCCCGGTCAACCCACCAGCCCTCAACCTGTTGTAATATCTCGCCGATTCTTGGCCCCTCCGGCACGCCCATCTTCATGACGTCGACGCCCTTGATGGGGAAACGTGGCCGCGGCCAGCTTTCGACGATGGCAAGCGCTTCGCTGCCGGCCGCGCCGTTGATCCGGTCCAGCCAATCCAGCAGCAGCCGGTCGCGCGCGCCGTCATTGCCCCAGGCATAGATCTGCCGGCGCACCGCCTGCGGCGAGGACGCATCGAACGGATCGCGCGTCGCATCGAGGGCGATGACCCGGTCGCCTTCCGCGCGCGAGAGCTTCAGGGTCTCCGCCACCTCGCGGCCGCAGCCGGTCATGGTCAGCGCGGCGAGCCGCCGGATCGGATCGGGCGTCAGGCCATGGCGCTGCTCCAGCTCCGCGACCCAGCGCAGACGATCGAGCGAGGTCGCCCACGGCAGGTAGTGCTGCACGATGCCGAGGCCCAGCATCTCGCCCCAAACGTCCGGCCCGCGCCGCGCGGTCAGCAGGCGCAAGGTCTCCTGCCGCAGCCGTTCGCCGGACAGCGACTTGAGGTTGGGCGCGAGCTCCGTGGCCGCGGCGACCGCGGTCGCGTCGAGCGCGCCGCTCGCATAGTCGGCATGGAAGCGGAAAAAGCGCAGCAGGCGCAGATAGTCCTCGAGGATGCGCTGCGTCGGATCCCCGACGAAGCGCACGCGCCCGGCGGCGAGATCATCGAGCCCGCCGAAATAATCGTGCACCTTGCCCGAGGCATCGGCGGACAGAGCGTTGATGGTGAGATCGCGCCGCGCGGCATCGGCCTGCCAGTCATCGGTGAACTCCACCTTGGCACGGCGTCCATCGGTTTCGACATCCCGGCGCAGCGTGGTCACCTCGACGCCGGTCTTATCCGCAACTGCGGTAATTGTGCCATGGTCGATGCCGGTCGGCACCGCCTTCAAGCCCGCTTTGTGCAGCAGCTCCGTCACACGCTGGGGCGACAGCGGCGTTGCGATGTCGATATCGCGGATGGTGCGCCCCACCAGCGCGTCGCGCACGCAGCCGCCGACAAAGCGCGCCTGGTCGCCCTCGGCGGTGAGCGCGCGCATCACTTTCGCGGCAGGACCCTCGGTCATCCAGGGCTGCGGCAGTCGCTGCAGATCAGGCTTCATCCAGATGCCCCAGCACTTCGATGAGGTTGTTGAGCATGCCGGCGGTGGCGCCCCAGATATAATGGTCACCGCAGGGATAGGCGTAGAAGAATCGCTCCTTGCCCTGGTAGACGCGGCTCTCCAGCTTGCGGCTCTGGGCATTGAGGAAAAAACGCAACGGCACCTCGAACACCTCCGCGACCTCGAACGGGTCGGGGCGATAGAGCTCCGGCGGTCTCACGAAGCCGACGCAGGGCGTCACCTCGAATGCGGTGCGCGTCACATAGGTATCGAGCCGGCCGATCATCTCGACATTGGCAATCGGCAACCCGACCTCCTCCTCCGCCTCGCGCAACGCCGCGGCGACCGCATCGGCGTCGGTCGCATCGATGCGCCCGCCGGGGAAGCTGATCTGCCCGGCATGGTCTGTGAGATGCGGCGTGCGCTTGGTGAACAGAACAAAGATACCGTCCGGCCGCTCGACCAGCCCGACCAGGACAGCGGCGGGAATCAGCGCCCGGGTCGGCAGCATGTCGGGATTGAGGTCGTGATCGCCGCGCCGCGCTTGCGCGCTGTCCATCGGAACCGCCACCACGCTGCCGCCGATCGGCGTGCTGCCCGGCGCACTGCGGCGGCCCGGCGCCGGGGCAAGGGCGAAGCGCTGGCTGATGAGAGTCCGTTCCATCAGTGCGTCTTCTCGCTGCGCGCAGCGGATTCGAAATCCTGCAGGTGGCCGAGGGCGAAGAACTGGCCGCGGCTCCACACGCCGAGCTGCTCGACGCCTTCGATATTGCGGACCTCGCCCAGCTCCACCAGATGATAGAACACCGGGCGCAGGATCAGCGCCTCAAGCCCAGGCCGGACCAAGATATAGGGGCGCGGTTCGCCGCCCGGCTGGTTGGTCTGGTTGCGGCGATGCGCGACGCGGATGGGATGATCGCAGTCGGCGATCACACTTTCGTCAAGATTGGTCCTGAAAGTCAGCGCCTGGTCGCGGCCGCTTCCTTCGGCCGTCACTTCGACGGCGACGAAGGGCGCGTCCTCGACCGCGATGCGGCCGCGCTCCGCCGGTGTGACGAGCCAATATTCGCCGTCGCTTTCGCGGCGCAGGACGGTGGAAAACAACTTGACCAGAGGTTTCCGGTTGATGGGGGTCCCCCGATAAAACCAAGTCCCATCCGGGGCGATTCGCATGTCAAAATCGCCACACGTGGGCAAATCGGAGAACTTGGGGCCGGACTCTGGGTTGGACATGATTGTGGTTAACAGTTTACGCTTTAATCATCTTACGTGCGCTATAATGAAAGGCATAGGTGGCCATGACGGAAGGACAGATTTCCATGTCTTCACAAGGGCCTGCAGCGCAAATCGGGGCTTCGACGGGCGCCGACCTCGCCGGATTGATCGAAGGCTATAGCCAGCGCGTCGACCTGGTTCGCCGGCAACTCGGCCAAGTCATCTTCGGCCAGGAGCAGACGGTGGAGCAGGCGCTGATCTCCATCCTGTCCGGCGGCCATGTCCTGCTGATCGGCGTTCCCGGCTTGGCCAAGACCAAGCTGGTGGACTCCCTGGGCCAGGTGCTGGGCGTCGATGCCCAGCGCGTGCAATGCACCCCCGACCTCATGCCGTCGGACATCGTCGGCTCCGAAGTGCTCGAGGAGAGCGAGTCCGGCCGGCGCAGCTTCCGTTTCATCAAGGGCCCGGTGTTCTGCCAGCTGCTGATGGCGGACGAAATCAACCGCGCCAGTCCGCGCACCCAGTCGGCACTGCTGCAGGCGATGCAGGAGCGCAAGGTGTCGGTCGCCGGCCACACCTATAACCTGCCCGAGCCGTTCCACGTGCTCGCCACCCAGAACCCGCTGGAGCAGGAAGGCACCTATCCGCTGCCCGAGGCGCAGCTCGACCGCTTCCTGCTGCAGATCGATGTCGACTATCCCTCGAACGACGCGGAACGGCAGATGCTGATCGTCACCACCGGCTCGCACGAAGCGGGCCTCACCCGCGTGCTGTCGCCGGAGGACGTTCTGTCGATCCAGCGCCTGATCCGCCGCATGCCGGTGGGCGAAAAGGTGGTCGACGCGATCCTCAAGATGGTGCGCGCCGGCCGGCCCGAGCTCACGTCCATCAAGGACGTGAAGGACGGACTGTCCTGGGGCCCAGGCCCGCGCGCCGGCCAGGCCCTGATGCTGGCGACCCGCGCCCGCGCGCTGATCCAGGGCCGCTTTTCGCCCTCGATCGACGACGTGGTGGCGCTGGCCCATCCGGTCCTCCGGCACCGCATCGCATTGACCTACGGCGCGCGCGCCGAAGGCGTGACGTCCACGGCGATCATCGATCGCCTGATTGCCGAGATCGGCTAGACCAAGCGAAAAGGATTGCTGGACGCGCATGGCGACGGCGACCTTCGACAAGGCAAAGTACCAGGCGGCGGAGATCGCCGAGCGCGTGCCGCCGCTATTGCTGGCGGCGCGGCGCATCGCCGCGACCATCGAGCAGGGCGTGCACGGCCGCCGCCGCGTCGGCCGCGGCGAGGCGTTCTGGCAGTTCCGGCAATACTATCCCGGCGACGAGTTGCGCCGCCTCGACTGGCGGCAATCTGCCAAGACCGATCGGCTCTATCTCCGGCAGATGGAATGGTCGGCCGCGCAGACCGCCTTCCTGTGGTGCGACCTCTCCGCCTCCATGCGCTTCAGCAGCAAGCGCGACCTGCCCGGCAAGCAGGAAGTGGCGCAAGTCCTGACCCTGGCGCTGGCCGGCGCGATGTCGCGCGCGGGCGAACGGGTTGCGCTGCTCGGCTCCGGCGAGCGGCCGAGCGCCGGACGCTTCGTGCTGGAATCGATCGCGCATCGCCTCGCCCACCTCTCGACCCAGGCGGAAAGCTCGAGCGCGCCGAAATTCTCCATCCCGCCGCCGGCCTATCTGCCGGCCCACGCGCACGTCGTGCTGGTCAGCGATTTCCTGGCGCCGGCGGAGGAGCTCAAGGAAGCGATCAACCGCTTCGCCGGCACCGCTTGCCGCGGCCACCTGATCCAGGTGCTGGATCCCGCCGAGCTCGACCTGCCGTACATGGGCCGGGTGCGGTTCGAAGGCGTCGAAGGCGAAGGCGATCTGCTGATGAGCCGCGCGGAGAATGTCCGCGAGGATTACAAGACCGAGCTCGCCAACCATTGGAACGCGCTGAAGCAGCTGGCGCAATCGGCGGGCTGGAGCGTGTCGCGTCACGTGACGGATCAATCGGCGGCGAAGTCGCTGCTCGAAGCCTATCAATGGCTGTCGGCCGATCATCGGTCGATGGCGCAACACTAGAGGCCGCATGCTTACGCTCGGCAGCCTCACCTTTGCAGCACCCTGGCTCCTCGCGGCGCTGGCGGTCCTGCCGATCCTGTGGTGGTTGCTGCGGCTGACCCCGCCCAGCCCGCGCCGCATCGCGTTTCCACCGATCCGCCTGTTGTTCCTGCTGCGCCCGAAGGAGGAGACGCCGCACCGCACGCCGTGGTGGCTGATCCTGCTGCGCCTCATCATCGCGGCGCTGGTGATCGCGGGTTTGGCGCAGCCGCTGTGGAACGCGAACTTCGGCTTCCCGCGCAACGGTGCGGTCATGATCGTGCTGGACGACGGCTGGGCCGCCGCTCATGGCTGGGAACAGCGCAAGGAAGCAGCCTCCGCCCTGATCGATCGCGCCGAGCGCAACGGCCGCCCGGTCATTCTCGCCACCACCGCGCCGCAAGCCAGCGACTCCACCTTCGGCCTGACGCCGATGCCGGCGGCCAATGCGGCGACCCAGCTGGCGGCGATGGAGCCCTCGCCCTGGCCGAGCGACCGCGCCGCCGCCGCGGCCCGCTTCGACAAGGCCGACCTGCCGCGCGATCTCAACATCTTCTGGCTCAGCGACGGGCTCGCCAGCCAGAAGCCGGAGACCGATACCGCCTTCACCGACACGCTGTGGGAATATGGCTCCCTCGATGTCATGAGCCTGAAGCTCGACCTGCCGCTGATGCTGCTGCCGCCGGAGCGCGACGCCGACGGCCTGTGGGCCCGCGTCACGCGCGCGCAGATCGGCGCGTCGCAGCCGGTCAACCTGCGTGCCCTCGATCGCGACGGCCGCACTCTGGGCCTGTCCCAGGGCAGGTTCCGCCCGAACGAGAGCGTGACGCGCATCAAGCTCGACCTGCCGGTCGAGCTCGCCAACCGCGCCAGCCGCATCATCCTGGAGAACGGCACCACCGCCGGCGGCGTCACGCTGCTCGACGATGGCGGCGGGCGCAAGCCGATCGGCCTCGTCACGGAGAACCCGGCGCTGTCGCGCCAGCCGATGCTGGGCGACATCTACTTCATCGAGCGTGCGCTCGCGCCCAATCATGAAGTGCGCGCTGACCGCCTGCAGACCCTGCTGAAGCAGGAGCTGGCAGTCATCGTACTCACCGACAATGCGACTTTCGGAGAGGACGACCGCGACGCCCTGCGCAAGTGGATGGAGCGCGGCGGCATGGTGGTGCGCTTCGCGGGCGAGAAGCTGGCGAGCGAGCCTGGCGACGATCTGCTGCCGGTGCGCATTCGTGCCGGCGACCGCACCTTGGGCGGCGCCTTGTCGTGGACCGAGCCGGCGCACCTCGCCGCCTTCCCGAATTCATCGCCGTTTGCCGGCTTGCAGGTGCCGAAGGACGTCTCGATCGAACGCCAGGTGTTGGCGGAACCGGATATCGATCTCGGCGCCAAGACCTGGGCGCGCCTGACCGATGGCACGCCGCTGGTGACCGGCGAGCGCAAGGGCGACGGCTTCTCCGTGCTGTTCCATGTCGGCAGCACCGCCGAATGGTCGAACCTGCCGATCTCCGGCCTGTTCGTCGAAATGCTCGACCGCCTGGTGATGACGGCCTCGGGCGTGGTCACCAATGCCGACGAGAACCGCCCGCTGGCGCCGGCGCAGACCTTGAACGCGTTCGGCCAGCTGACGCCGCCGATCGCTTCCGCAGTCGCGATCGTCGCCAAGGACCTGCCGGATACCAAGGTCGGGCCGCAGCATCCACCGGGCTTCTATGGTCCGGACAACCAGGCGCGCGCCCTCAACCTTGCGCCGTCCCAGCCGGTCTTCCGGGCGCTGGCCATCCCGGCGCGCCAGCTGGCCGCCGACCGCACCCTGGAGCTGGCGCCCTCGCTGTTCCTGATCTCGTTCCTGCTGCTGATCGCCGACATGCTGATCGCGCTGGCGCTGCGCGGCCTGCTGCGCCGGCGCGGCGCGCTGCCCGCGACCGCCGCGGCGGCGTCGATTGCGATCGCGCTGCTGATGACTCCGCAGCCGTCGGAGGCCCAGCAACTGCCGGAGCAGGAGATCCTGGCGGCGACCGAGACCACGCATCTTGCTTTCGTGCGCACCGGCGTGCCGCAGGTCGATGCCACCAGCAAGGCCGGCCTCTACGGCCTGACGCAAACGCTGCTGCGCCGGACGTCGGTCGACGTCGGCGATCCGGTGATGGTGGACATCGAAGTCGACGAGCTGTCCTTCTATCCGTTTCTCTACTGGCCGGTGACCGCCGGACAGCGCACGCCGACGCCCGATGCGATCGAGAAGCTGAACCACTATCTCGCGGTCGGCGGCATGATCCTGTTCGACACCGCGGACCAGAACCTGGTCGGCATGACCGGCGGCGACCTCGGCCCGGGCGCGCAGCGCCTGATGGAGTTGACGCCGGGCCTCGACGTGCCGCGCCTGACGCCGATCCCGCCCGATCACGTGCTGACCAAGTCGTTCTATCTGTTGCGCGACTTCCCCGGCCGCTGGATCGGCGGCACGATCTGGGTGGAGGTGCCGCGCGGCCGCGTCAATGACGGCGTCTCGGGCATCGTGGTCGGCGGCAACGATTATGCCGCGGCCTGGGCGACCGATGAGCTCGGCCAGCCCTTGTTCCCGGTAACGCCGGGCGGCGAGCGCCAGCGTGAGATGGCCTATCGCTTCGGCGTCAACATCATCATGTATGCGCTGACCGGCAACTACAAATCAGATCAGGTGCACGTGCCGGCGATCCTCGAAAGGCTGGGCCAGTGATGCGCGACGCCGCCTATTCGATCGCTCTCGACCCGTTGCTGCCGTGGTGGGTGATCGCCGGGCTCGCCTCCGTATTCCTGCTGCTGGTCGGCTATGCGCTGTTCCGCCGGGCGCGCGGCGCGCTGCTGCGCCTGCTGGCGGGCGCGGCGCTGACCGCGATCCTGCTCAATCCTTCGCTGATCGAGGAGCAGCGGGCCTATCAGAAGGACATCGCGCTGGCGGTAGTGGACCGCTCGCCCAGCCAGAAGCTGGAAAACCGCGCCGCCGATGCCGACGCGACCATCGCCAGGCTGCGCGAGACGACGCAGAAGTTCGAGGACCTGGAGCTGCGCGTGGTCGAGACCATGGGCGGCAGCGACCACGCCGAGAAAGGCACGCAGCTGTTCGACACCGTGCGCGAGGCGCTGGCCGACATTCCGCAGAAGCGCCTCGCCGCGGTGGCGCTGGTGACCGACGGCCAGGTGCACGACGTGCCGGCAGCGGCGCGCGAGCTCGGCATCACCGCACCGGTGCACCTCGCCATGACCGGCGACCCGGACGGCAAGGACCGGCGCATCGTGGTGACGCAGTCGCCGACCTTCGGCCTGGTCGGCAAGAGCGTCGACGTCACCTTCCAGGTCGACGACCTGGGCAGCCCAGCGCAGGGCGTCGCGCGGGTCATCATCCGCCGCGACGGCGAGCAGATCGCCGATATCGACGCCGTCATCGGCAAGCCGCAGAGCGTGCCGCTCGACATCGTGCATGGCGGCCAGACCGTGTTCGAGATCGAGGTGCAGAAATCCGATCAGGAGCTGACGCTTGCCAACAACGCCGCGGTGTTCGCCGTCAACGGCGTGCGCGACCGCCTGAAGGTGCTGCTGATTTCCGGCGAGCCCTACCCGGGCGAGCGCACCTGGCGCAACCTGCTGAAGTCCGATCCGTCGGTCGAGCTGATCCACTTCACGATTCTGCGGCCGCCCAACAAGCAGGACGCGACGCCGATCAACGAGCTGGCGCTGATCGCCTTCCCGGTCGACGAGCTGTTCGATATCAAGCTGCGCGAGTTCGATCTCATCATCTTCGATCGGTTCCAGCATCTTGGCATCCTGCCGGACGAGTATTTCCAGCATATCGTCGAGTATGTGAAGGAAGGCGGCGCGGTGTTCGAATCGGCAGGGCCGAGCTCGGCCGGCCAGTTCAGCCTCTACCGCACGCCGCTGGAGCAGATCTTCGCCGCCCAGCCGACCGGCGAGATCCGCACCCAGGGCTTCCAGCCGCAGGTGACGCCGGTGGGCCTGCGCCATCCGGTGACCAACGACCTGCTGCCGCCGGGCCAGGACAAGCCGAGCTGGGGCCGCTGGTTCCGCGAGATGCCGGCCAGTTCCTCGCGCGGCGTCACGGTCATGAGCGGCATCGACGGCCTGCCGCTGCTGATCCTCGACCGCGTCGGCAAGGGCCGCGTCGCACAGCTGTTCTCCGACCAGCTGTGGATGTGGTCCAAGGGCTTCGAAGGCGGCGGCCCGCATGCCGAGCTGATCCGGCGCATCGGCCACTGGCTGATGCAGGAGCCGGATCTTGAGGAAGAGGACCTGCGCGCCACCGTGATCGACGGCCGCCTGGAGATCCGCCGCCAGAGCCTCACCACCAAGACCGAGGACGTGACGGTCACACGCCCCGACGGCGCCACCGAGACGGTGGAGCTGCGCGACGACGGCCGCGGCCGCGCCACCGGCTCGATCGACGCCGCAGAGCAGGGCCTCTACAAAGTGACCGACGGCACGCGCCAGGCGTTCGCGGCGTCCGGCGCGCTCAATTCCAAGGAATGGTCCGATCCTCGTGCGAGCGCCGCCCTGCTGCAGCCGCTGATCGAAGAGACCGCCGGCGGCGTGCAGGCGGTCAGCGTCGACGGCCAGCCGACCTGGCGCCGCGTGCCGATCGACGGCGCGATGGCCGGCAGCGGCTGGTTCGGCCTGCGCCAGAACGCCGACTACACGGTGACCGGCGTCACCAACATGCCGCTGCTGCCCGCCTGGGTCGCGCTGCTGCTGGCGCTTGGCCTGGTCCTCCTCGCCTGGCGGCGCGAGAGCAAGTAGCGGCCAGGGGACGTCCCATGGAATTCCGAGACGGCCGGATCCACGGGTTCCAGCTGAAATTCAAGAAGCTGAGCGAGGATACCGAGCGCTACCTGTTCGCGCTCCTCGAACTGTCGGAAGCGGGAAAGATCCAGCAGGTTCCCGGCAAGTCGCTTTACGCGACGCACTATGACGGCGGCTACGCTTGGATCATGGATTGCTACTTCGAGAAGCGGCTGTTTGCCCAGCTCGAGGATTATTTCACGCCGCAGTCAGGCGATTTCTTCTCGCCGTTCTATCCGGCGACACGGCAGTACCTGGACCGGATGCTCGAGCTGGGCGAGGGCGCCCGCGTGCGGCGCATCTGGCGCGCCAAGATCGGGTTCATGAAGGCTGAATACTGGTATTTCATAAAGACTCGCGGCAAGGGCTACGTCTACGATCCCGCTCTCACATTCAGCACCGAGAAAGAGCAGCGCGTTGAGTACGAGAGCGTTGCCGCGCGCATTCCGGATCTGAAGAAAACCATACTCGCGGTCATGGCCGACTATCGCGCCCTGCTGGTGAAGACCGGAGCTACCGCAGCGGAGTTGGCGCGGGTCGATGCCGACATCGCCGCGATCGAGGCGGAGGAGCGCCCCCAGCCGAAGGGAAAGCCGGACAATCGCGCGATGACCGAAGATGTGTTCTGGGAACTCATCGATCACGGCCTTGGCAAGCAGTCGATCGGCGAGCGCCTCGATACGCTTCCCGAGCGATTGGCCCTTTTCAAGCCGGCGGCCATCCGCAAGTTCGACCTGATATTGCGCCAGATGGACAACGCCGCCTATCGCCACGATATCTGGGCGCTGGCCTACCTGCTGCGGGGCGGATGCTCGGACGACAGTTTCGATGCCTTCCGCGGCTGGCTTATCCTGCAGGGACGCAAGGTGTTCGAGGCGACGCTGGCGAACCCGGACGATTTCGACGTGAGCCTTCACCATGGCGAAAGCGGCGGCATGGACACCCTGCGCGACGCCGCGCCGACGGCCTACGAGTGGCGCGAGAGCAAGGCCATGAAGCCGGTCAAGGCGCCACTGCTCGCGCTGAAGGGCCGCGAGGTCGACGAAGAAGATTTCTCCTCCCTCTTGCCAAAGGTCGCCGCCGCGATTGAAGCATAGTTCGCAGTTGCCCTGCCATTGCCGCCGCCCGCTCGCACGCGCCGAGCGGCGATGACAAACCTGGCCGGCTCCGCTACGGTGGCGGCGTCAACCTCCAACGTCCCGCCAGCACGCTCCCCCATGACCTCTGCACCGTCGAATCTGCGCGGCATTGCGGCAATGGTGTTCGCGACCGCCTCCTTCGTGGTCTGCGACAGCTTCATGAAACTGGCGACGGAAGCGTTGCCTCCGTTCGAGGTCCTGTTCCTTCGCGGTGTCGCCGCGACCGTATGCTGCACCATGCTGCTGCTGGTTCTGGGCCAGGGACACGTTGTCAGGCACAGCTTCAACAAGGCGGCCGTGCTACGCGCCTGCTTCGAAACGGCGGCCGTCCTCTGCTACATCGTCGCGCTGTCCGCCATGCCGATCGCCGACGTCGTCGCGATCGTGCAGACGGCGCCCCTGCTTTTGATCGTGCTTGTTGCATCGATCTGGCGCGAGAAGATCGGGCCGCGGCGCATCGCGTTGATCGCGGTCGGTTTCGCCGGGGCTGTTCTGGTGGCCCAGCCCAATGCAAGCGGCCTCTCGTCCGCCGCGGTGCTCGCGTTCGTCAGCGCTCTCGGCGTTGCGCTTCGCGACGCATTCAGCCGCACGGTTCCAAGCAACGTTTCGCCCCTCGCCGTCACCTTCTCGACCGTCATCATCGTGATGATCGGGGCCGGCATCATGATGCTGCTGACGGAGGACGTCGCGATGCCGAGTCCCAGGCATGCGCTTTACCTGCTGGCAGCCGGGCTCTTCGTGACCATCGGCCACTACGCCATCTTCCTCGCCTACCGGCTCGGCGCGCCGGGCGCGGTCGCGCCGTTCTTCTACAGCTTCGCGATCTGGGCGGTCGTCGCAGGCGTCATCGTCTTCGACGAACTGCCGAACCCGATCGCGCTGCTCGGCATCGCGGCCATCGTGGCGAGCGGGCTGGGAATCGTGCTGTTGGATCGGCGCGTGACACGGACACCGGTGCCCGCCGTCGCCCCCGATTGACGGGCAGATCGCCAAACAAAACGGCCCCGCTTGCGCGGGGCCGTTCGTCGGTTCGAAGAACCAGATGGCTTATCAGCTGCCGACCAGAGTGTCGTACTCCGCGAGCAGCGCCTGGGTATCTGCGTGGTCGCAGCCCTTCGAGGTCGCGAGCACGCGGGCATCGGTCTTCGCGGTCTCGATCAGCGTCAGGCGCTCGCCGCCGCCGATCTCGTGGTTCACCGCGGCATCGATCTTGGTGCCGAGCGTGCGCCAGGTCTCGCGGTCATGGGTGACGCCGCGGCAGATCTCCGCCAGGCGGACCGCTTCCTGGAGCTGGGTCCACTTCGCGGCCGCGTCCTGCGCCAGCGCCGCGCCGGCGGTGCCGGCAACGCCAGCGACCACAGCCGCCGCCAGGAGCTTGCGGGAGAACATCTTGGACATTTTGGCCATCCCTTCTGGTTCTTGGTTGTCCGATTTGGGGTTTTGACAGAAAACCGCGCCTAGTCTCTGGCGGTCGAGGGCGGTTTGCAACCTTTTTTTAGTCGTCCAGACCGCCGAATTACGCCATTGATAGACGGGGTTACGCCCTCCGGACGTGCGAGTCGGGCATGTGCCGCCCCACGCACCCCCGGGCACAGCAGGGGATTAACGTGCGACCCACCAAGCGGTTCCGCGATCTGATCGAGGCCGAGGAAATCCTGGTTCTGCCGGGCATTTTTGACGCACTCAGCGCCCGGCTCGCGGCCGCGGCCGGGTTCCAGGCCGTGGTCGGGGGCGGCTATGCCGCGACCGCCAGCCTGATCGGCGCGCCCGACATCGGGCAACTGGGCCTCGCCGAGATGGCCGACCATTACCGCCGGCTCGCCGACTCGGTCGACATCCCGATCCTGGCCGATGCCGACACCGGCTTCGGCGACTCGGTGAGCGTCGCCCGCACAATCCGCACCTACGAGCGCGCCGGCGTCGCCGCCCTCATCATCGAGGACCAGGTCGCGCCCAAGCGCTGCGGCCACATGGATGGCAAGCGGGTGATCCCGATCGCCGACATGATCGCCAAGATCAAGGCGGCGCTGGATGCGCGGGTCGACGGCGACCTGATGATCGTCGCCCGCACCGACGCGCGTGCGATCGAGGGGCTGGAGGCTGCGGTCGAGCGCGCCCAGCTCTATCGCGCGGTCGGCGCCGACATGATCTTCGTCGAAGCGCCGCTTTCGACCGACGAGATGGCTTATATCTGCTCCGCCATCGCGGCGCCCTGCCTCGCCAACAATGTCGAGGGCGGCAAGACCCCCATTCTCTCCGCCGAGCGCCTGGAGGAGATCGGCTATGCCGCCGTCGCCTTCCCGGTCTCGGCCAGCTATGTCGCAGCCAAGGCGTTGCGCGGCTTCTTCGCCGACCTGCATGCCGCCGGCGACACCAGCACCCTCACCGAACGCATGCTGCACTTTGCCGCCTTCCACGAGATCGTCGGCTTGCCGGCGCTGCGCGAGCAGGAACGCGCCTGCGATGCCTTCGCCCGCGAATTGCTGGAGCGGGCGGCTGAGCTGGATCGGGAGGAGTGAAGGGATGAATGTGGATGGCCTCACCACCGATCCGCGACGTGCCACTCTGGCGGCGATAGCCGGTGCGGTCGTCGGCGCTCTCGGCGTAGTCGTCGTGGTTCTCTTGTTCGCCGCCATGGCCGGCGGCGTGAGCGCTTCAGATCTGGTTGTCTCGATCCTGATCTTTCTCGTCGCCTTGATTGGATGGTCGCTCGGTCTCTTCCTGCTCGGCTTGCCGCTGTGGTGGGTGTTTCATCGCAACGGCTGGCGTGGCCAGCGCGTCGCAATGCTTCTTGGCGCATTCACGACGTTCATCATCGTCGTCCTGCTTGAGACGTCGGGCGGCATCTTGGCTGTGACGACAGGTGACAGCGCAACCGGACATCTCATGTCCTTGGTATGGACCTGCGTCATGGCCCTGCTGGGCGCGATCGTCGCGCTGGTGATCTGGCGGATCGCCTATCGGTCAGCCGAGGGCCGCACGTAGTCAGCGCGCACCATCGTTCTTCAGAGTCACTTTGGTCCAGTCCGGGATGCGGTGGCTGGCGATGCCGTCATAGACCTCGATCGCGACGAAGCTGCCGGCCGGGTCGTCGCCGCGCCACAGCGGCAGGATGGCATACTCGTACGAGGCGATCACCCGCCCAGCGGCACCTCTCAGGCTGCATTCGCCGAACACCGGACGCCGGGTGGTATGGAGCATCCGGTAGCATGCCTCCCAATCGACGTCGTCGCGCCCGCTATAGTCCAGCTCATCGAGGTAGCGGTTGGAGAAGTCGGACTGCGAATACTCGGCGACCGTCGTGCCGACCAGCTTGTAGAGCACGCGAAAGGGTGCGGCCTCCACATTCCCGGTCAGCAGGTTGGCGAGATACGGCCTCATCTCCAGCGGGTCGAGGCTGCCGCGGGTCGGCTTGCCGACCGCCTGCAGCCGTTGCCAGTAGCCAAAAAGCGCCCGCGTCTTCCCGGTGCGTGCCTGCTCGGCTTGCTCCAGCGCATGGCAGGTTTGGGTCTTCCGGAGTTCGGTCATCCCCGACACGCGATTGAAATCCTTGAGAAATATCGATTGCAGCTTCTTAACCCACGATTTATCCAGGAAGCATAGCATAGATTGGTTTGGCCGCTTCGGGCTTCCCCCACCCATCCGACCAAATTGAAGAGTCCAGGCTACTAATCGGTCGGAACAAGCATGAACAACGACAACACCTCGCGCCAGCTGGCTTCGCAAAGCTACAAGCTGCCGATCGAGGATCAGGAGTTCCTGCTGCGCGACGAGCTGCGCGGCATCCGCTTCCAGCTGGAATACAGCAAGACCGAGCTGTTCCTGCGCGACTGGGGCATCCGCTCCACCATCATCGTGTTCGGCAGCGCACGCGTGCCCTCGCCCGAGCAGGCGGAGCTGCTGCGCGCCGGCAAGATCGAAGGCGTCGACCAGAAGACCGCGGAGCGGCGCCTGCTGCTCGCGCCGTACTACGAGGAGGCGCGCAATTTCGGCCGCATCGTGTC